>JAJZUH010000194.1 GCA_021847165.1 Pseudomonadota bacterium | reverse complement strand
ATTCGTTGGTCTCGCCGGTACGGATGCGGATAACCTGCTCCACCGGGGTGATGAAGATCTTGCCGTCGCCGATCTTGCCGGTATTGGCCGCCTTGACGATGGCTTCGACCGCCGCATCCAGCATGGCAGCGCTGATCACCACTTCAACCTTGATTTTGGGAAGGAAATCCACCACATATTCCGCACCGCGATACAGCTCGGTGTGCCCTTTCTGGCGCCCGAAGCCTTTGACCTCGGTGACGGTCAGCCCGCTCACCCCCAACTCCGACAGCGCTTCACGGACTTCGTCGAGCTTGAACGGTTTGATGATGGCTTCGATCTTTTTCATTTGGTTCTCCCGGAATGTTTGCCGCAAGTATAACTAAAAGTCGTCTCGATAACGTACTGTGATCGGATAGCGCCAATCCTTGCCGAAACCGCGATCCGTAATACGGACGCCGACGGGCGCCTGACGGCGCTTGTATTCGGCGATGCGGATCAGCTTCACCACACGCAGCACGTCGGCTTCGGCATAACCCAGGGCCATGATCCGGGGAATGCTCATGTTCTTCTCGACATAGCAGGCCATGATGGCATCCAGCACATCATACGGCGGCAGGCTGTCCTGATCGGTCTGCTCCGGCCTCAGCTCGGCGCTGGGCGGCCGCGTGATGATGCGTTCGGGAATGACATGCCCCTGTGCATTGCGCCATCTGGCCAGACGATACACCCAGGTCTTGCTGACGTCCTTGATCACCGCAAAGCCGCCCGCCATGTCGCCATACAGCGTGCAATAGCCGACCGTCATTTCCGACTTGTTGCCGGTGGTCAGCACCAGCGAGCCGCTCTTGTTGGAGATCGCCATCAGCAGCGTACCGCGGATGCGTGCCTGCAGGTTCTCTTCGGTGGTATCGGCAGGCAGGCCTTCGAACAGCGGCGCCAGCGTCTGCTGCAGCGCAGCGAAGGTCGGCCCGATATCCAGTTCCTGGTAGCGCACACCGAGCAGCTTCACCATCTCGCGCGAATCGTCGATGCTGATCTGCGCGGTATACGGCGACGGCATCATCACGGCGAGCACCTTATCCGCGCCCAGCGCATCCACCGCCACCGCCAGCGTCAATGCAGAATCGATGCCTCCGGACAGCCCTAGCAGCACGCCGGGGAAGCGATTCTTCTGGATATAGTCGCGCACGCCCAGACACAGGGCGCGATAAATGCTGGCCTCGTCCTTCACCACGCTTTCGCGCACGCCGGGAACCGGCTTGCCGTCCCGCATCTCGACAAAGCCCAGCATCTCGTCGAAGGCGGGGAACTGATGCGTCAGCCTGCCTTCGTCATCCATCGCGAAAGATGCGCCGTCGAACACCAGTTCATCCTGGCCGCCCACCAGATTGGCGTAAACCACAGGCACGCCAATCTCGCCGATGCGTTCGCGGATGGTCTCATAGCGCGTGGCCTGCTTGTCGAAGTGATACGGCGAGGCATTCAGCACCAGCAGAACTTGTGCTCCGGCCTCCTTGGCACGGAATGGTGCATGCTCGTGCCAGACGTCGGCACAGATGATGATGCCGCATTTGACACCGCCCACCTCGATCACGCACGCCTCGTTGCCGTGGGCGAAATAGCGCTCTTCGTCGAACACGCTGTGATTCGGCAGCGAATGCTTGTGGTAGGTACGGACGATGTTGCCGTCGCGCAGAACAGAGGCGGCGTTGTAGCAGGATTTGCCCACCTTGTGAGGGTGACCGACAAGCACGGTGATGCCCTGCACCTGCTTTGCCAGCTCGTGCAGCACCGTGTCGCAGGCATGGTAGAAACCGTCGCGCAGCAGCAAATCTTCGGCAGGGTAGCCGCATAGCCCGAGTTCCGGCGTAAGCAGGATGTCCGCCCCCTGCACCTTGGCCCGTTGCGCATAATCGGCGATCCTGGCGGCGTTGCCGGCAAGGTCGCCGACGGTGCAATTGATCTGTGCGATTGCGATCTTCATCTGGGTACTCTATTCAAATTCATCAAGAAAAATATCCCGCATGCCAGGCCCACGCCAGCGCCACGAGCAGCAACAGAACAACAACGTAAGGCCACATCGGCTTCTTTTCCGCGTACGGATCGACCAGTGAGCGATGTGCGCCTGCCGGCAGGTTTGGCAAGGCGGTGAGCGAGGTTCCGAACGGGATGTTGATGCGCACTCTGGCGTTGATTGCCCAGCCGCAGCCATCCAGGATGGGGCCAAGGTTGCGGCGTTTCAACTTGAACCAGGCCAGCAACATGGAGGGAACGGAAACCGCCAGCATCAGCCCTGCCACAGCCAGTGGAACTTGCCACAGCTTGAGGCTGAATATACCGCTGACAATGGAGGCGATGATTCCACCAATGGCGCCGATGGCCAATCCTATTGCGGCAAAGATACCGGCAAACTTTGCTACATCGAAAGACGGCCTGGGCGGCGCGCCGGGGGGCGCTGCGACGGCATTGCTGCCGCTCTCCACCACCGCCTTGACCATCTTTTCCTGTACCGCACTGGCTTTGGAAGCGGCGAACTTCTGCACTTGCTCGCTGATGACCTTGGACACCTTTTTGTAGGGCGACCAGAACGCCTGGCGGATGCTGATGGGATGATCGGTGATGCGCACGATGGTGGCGTTCCAATCCTGTCCCTTGCGGTCGTAGAACACGCCGTGCCGCCCGACCATCAGAAAATCCGAATCGCCCGCCGTGAACGCGGCAGCGATATTCATCTTCTCGGCGCCGCCGTTGCGCACCAGTTCGCAGTAGGCCAGGCACACGCCGCTGCTGTTGGCGTATGCAGCATGCGCATTCACATCCTCGACCTTGATGCACAGCTCGCAGCTGCGGCCATCCAGGTAGAGCGTGCCGGCCTGGAAGATCGCCTTCTGCTTGCCGGAATAGAATTCGCGGAACGACACGAAGTTGTTGGCGAGCCGGAACAGATCGCGCCGATAACGGATCAGACGTTCCACCGAACGGATGGACCTGATCCGGGACTCGACCGCCCTGTCCTGCGCAATGAGGGTGCCGATC
>JAJZUH010000028.1:2645-16514 GCA_021847165.1 Pseudomonadota bacterium | reverse complement strand
CCCGGCCAGCAGCGCCACGGTGGCGGCGACGGCCACGATCAGGCCGAGCTTTTGCTGATTGGGCATGCCGAAGAGCAGCCTTGTCAATGAAGCGTTGGTATTGATGTCCGTGTCAGCCATGCTTTTCTTCCAGATGAACCAAGGGGCAATCCCTCACGCTGCGCATTATCTGCCCGCAAGACAAGTTCAGTATGCCGAAAAGCGGGGGAAATCGGGCGCTTTTCCCCTGCTGGCCGGGCTGGCCGGGCGGGTACAGTGCCTCCATCGAAGAAGGAGGTGGATCATGAGCATGAATGTTTCCAATGTGGACAGCCTGTTGAGCCAGATGCGGGCGGCCATGGCCGCAGCGCAGGGCCAGCCGCTCCAGGCGCCAGCTGCGACGGGAGGCGCGAACTTCGCCGACATGTTGAAGTCTTCCCTGGACAGTGTCAATCAGGCCCAGCACCAGGCGGAGGACATGCAAAAAGCCTTTGTGCTGGGCGACGACAAGGTGAGTCTGAGTGATACCATGATCGCCATGCAGAAGGCGAATATCTCGTTCCAGACGGCCGTGCAGGTACGCAACAAGGTGGCGGCGGCCTATAACGACATTATGAACATGCAGGTATGATCCTTCGCAAGCGCTGACGTTTGAATGCCGGGGTGCGGCTTGTGGCACGCAGGTATTTGAAACGCGGCGGGTACAATGACCCTTGGAATTTCACCGGGAATCGGGATGCAGGCGATAGAACAGGCGTTGCGACAGGCTGTTGCGCACCATCAGGCAGGCGAACTGCAGGAAGCAGAGAAAGGCTATCGGGCCATCCTGCAGAGCGATCCGCATCATCCCAAGGCCAATCACAATCTGGGTGCGCTGTACGTACAGCAGCAGCAGCCGGCTGCCGGACTGCCGTTCTTCGCCGCCGCCCTGGAAGCCGATCCGGCCCATGGCCAATACTGGTTGAGCTATATCGATGCCTTGTACCAGGCCGGCCAGCCGGAAACGGCGCGGCAGGTGCTGGCGCTTGCGAGGCAGAGCGGATTGCAGGGCGAAGACGTTGATGTGCTGGCGGCACATCTGGAGGCTGACATGCCGTCCGATGAGGAGCATCGAGGGCGCGCGGTCGCACTGCAGCGGGAGGCTAGCCCCACGGCCAAATCTGCTGAAGAGCCGGAGGTAAAGCCTGCGGGGAAAACCGGGGGCAAACCTGCCCAAGGGGAGATCGATGCGCTGATGGCCCTTTTCACGCAAGGGCGCAGTGCTGAAGCTGTGACCTTGGCGCAGACAATGGTGCAACGCTTCCCTCTGTATGGTTTCGGCTGGAAGGTGTTGGGAGCGGCTTTCAAGCAATTGGGTAAGAATGCCGAAGCACTGGCGCCCATGCAAAGAGCGGCTGAATTATTGCCGAATGACGCCGAGGCATACAGCAATCTGGGGGGCAATCTTCAGGATCTCGGCCGGTCGAATGAGGCTGTGGCCAATTTAGACCATGCATTGAAGCTAAATCCGAAGAATGCAGACGCACTTCTTAACATGGGTGTTGCCTTGCAGGCTCTCGGTAGGCATGAAGAGGCCGAGAAGAGCTATCGTCGAGCGCTGGAGCTCAAACCCGATTTTGCCGCAGCCCACGGTAACCTGGGCGTCGTCTTGCAATCCATGGGACGCCTGACTGAAGCATTAGCGCATTTCCAGTCGCGCGCCAGATTGATGCCCGGGAATGCGGTGGATCAGCACTTGATTGCCTCCCTGACCGGTAAGAATACCGAGCGTGCTCCCGCCAAATATGTCGAAGATGTGTTCGACAGCTACGCGGATAGTTTCGATACCCATTTGCAGCAAGCGCTTCAGTATGGCGTCCCCGCCAAGCTGGCGCAGATGGTTCAGCGCCATTTGCTGCCTGCGACAAAATGCGATGTCCTCGATCTGGGATGCGGGACAGGCCTGGTGGGGGTTGAGTTCGCGCCATTGGCAGGCAGTTTGGTGGGGGTGGACCTGTCCGAGAAAATGCTGGAACGAGCGCAAGCGCGAAATTTGTACCAGCGGCTGGTAAGGTCCGATCTGTTGCCGATGATGCAAGCCGAGCCGACATCGAGTTTCGATGTGATTGCGACGGCCGATGTGTTCATCTATCTAGGCAAGCTTGATGACGTGATCGCGGAAGTCAAAAGGCTGCTGCGGCAGGGCGGGCTGTTCGCGTTCTCTGTCGAGGATTGCGAAGTCCAGCTTGACGGGGATATTCAGGGCGATTCCCCGGATTACCAGTTGAAGAACACCGGTCGCTATGGCCAGTCTGTCAAATACCTGGAACGACTGGCATCTGAAAATGGGTTTCTGGTAATAGAAATGACGGCTACCGATATCCGCACTGAGCACGGCAAGCCGATCAAGGGGCATATCGGCCTCTGGATGAAGCCAAAGGCCGAGGTTATATCGCCGACGCCGGATCAGTTGTTGCAGCAAGCAGTAGATTTTCATCAAGCAGGAAAATTGGAGGAGGCTGGGCGCCTTTATCGCGAGATACTGAAGATTGTTCCGGACCATCCAGAGGCGAATCATAATCTTGGCGTACTGGCGGTCCAGTCAAATCGGCCCGCCGATGGGTTGCCCTATTTCGTGGCTGCGCTGCAGGCTGATCCGGCACGAGGGCAATACTGGTTGAGTTACATCGATGCCCTGCATCAGGCGGGACAGATGCAGGTTGCGCGCGATATCCTGGCTTTGGCCAAGCAACATGGGCTAAGCGGCGATGATGTGGATGTCTTGGAAGCGAACCTGCGCGGGGAGCCAGCTGGCATGGCAGGACAGCCGCAATCCTGTTGCCCTGTTTGCGGCAGCGATCAAGTCTCCTTTTTGCCTCTTCCAGAACTTTACCGCGAAAATTCGCGTCTTCATGGATTTGCCCATTTTGGCAAAGGCGAGATGATCTCGCTGGAGCAATACACGTGCAATCACTGTGGAGCATCTGACCGGGAACGCCTCTATGCGTTGTGGGTGGATCAACAGCAGAAGAAGGGGGCATTAAGTCGTTCTGCCCGCGTTATGCACTTCGCTCCCGAGGAAGCGCTGTCGAAAAGGCTTAGACTGTTGTTCGCCGATTACGAGACTGCAGATTTCGGTATGGGGCACGTCGACTACAAGGTCGATCTCCAGAACCTGCCATTTGCCGATGCGAGTTACGATTTTTTCATATGCAGCCATGTGCTTGAGCATGTGGAGAGCGACGACCAGGCGATCAGGGAACTGTACAGAATCACCAAGCCTGGCGGGTGTGGCATTCTTGTGGCGCCCATCATCGTGGGGCTGGAAAAGACGGTGGAAGACCCGAGCGTGAGAGACGCGGCAGGCCGCTGGAGGCTGTATGGGCAAGACGATCATGTCAGGCTCTACGCGCATGGCGATTATGTGAACAAGATCCGCAGCCACGGTTTCCGTGTGGACGAACTGGGGGAAGAATATTTCGGGGAGGAGGTATTCCGCTCGCTGGGGCTGACGCACACAAGCATCCTGTATGTGGTGAGCAAATGACACAGTCGAAAGAGCCCATCTATGTGACAAAGCCGGTGCTGCCGCCACTGGAGGAATTCCTTCCCTATCTGCAGCAGATATGGGATAGCAGGATACTTACCAACGGTGGCTCCTTTCATCAGCAGTTGGAACGCGCGCTGTGCGAATACCTGGGCGTCAAATACATCTCACTGTTTACCAATGGCACCATCGGCCTGGTCACCGCGCTGCAAGCCCTGCGCATCACCGGCGAGGTGATCACGACGCCATATTCTTTTGTGGCCACCGCACATTCGCTGCTCTGGAACGGCATCAAGCCGGTCTTCGTCGATATCGATCCGGATACCCTTAATCTTGACCCGACAAAGGTTGAGGCTGCCATCACCCCGTCGACTACGGCCATCCTGGCGGTGCATGTGTATGGACATCCCTGCGATGTGGACGCTATCCAGAAGATCGCGGACAACTACAACCTGAGGGTCATCTACGATGCTGCGCATGCGTTCGGCGTCCAGTACCATTCCGGCAGCCTGCTGAATTATGGCGACCTGTCGGTGCTGAGTTTTCATGCGACCAAGGTGTTCAATACCTTCGAAGGCGGGGCTATCGTCTCGCCGGATGCCAAGACCAAGCAACGCATCGACCACCTGAAGAATTTCGGCTTCGTCGACGAGGTGACGGTGGTTGCTCCCGGCATCAACGGCAAGATGAGCGAATTCAACGCGGCATTGGGCTTGTTGCAACTCAAGGGGATTGATGCGGCATTGCAACAGCGCAGGGTCATCGATGCCCGCTATCGCAAGGCTTTTGCCGGAGTGAAGGGGATACGCTGTTTCTCGGCCGTCCATGAAGATGTGTCCAATTACGCCTATTTTCCCATCCTGGTGCAGCCTGGCTACCCATTGAATCGCGACGAGTTGTACCAGAAGCTGCGCGAGCACAACGTCATTGCACGCCGCTATTTTTATCCGCTGATCAGCGATTTTCCTATGTATCGCGGATTGCCCTCCGCAGCGCGATCCAACCTTGGCGTGGCGAGCCAGGCTGCCAGCGAGATCCTCTGTCTGCCGATCTATCCCGGACTGTCAGATGAGCAGGTAGATTCGGTGGTCGGGCTGATCGCGGGATAAGCTGGCGCATGAAGACCATTGCCATCATGCAACCCTATTTCCTGCCCTATATCGGATATTTCCAGTTGATGGCGGCGGTAGATAAGTTCGTGGTGTTCGACGATGTTCATTACATCAATCGCGGCTGGGTGAACCGCAATCGCCTCCTGCTCGATGGGGCTGCACATACGTTTACGGTGCCGCTGCGCGGCGCGAGCCAAAACAAGCTGATCTGCGATATCGAACTGATGGACGACGATGGCTGGCGCGACAAGCTGTTGCGCACCATCCGGCAGGCCTATGCGAAGGCGCCGTGCTATGCGGATGTGTCGGCGCTGATGGAACGTATCATCCGTCATCCAGTGCGCCGGCTGGACGAGTTCCTGCTAAACAGCCTGCGCGAAATTGCACATTATCTTGCGCTGGGAACGGAGATCGTGGGCAGCTCGCGCATCTACGGCAACGCGCAACTGCGCGGGCAGGAACGCATCCTCGACATTTGCCGGCAGGAAAGCGCACAGCGCTACGTCAATGCCATCGGCGGGGAAGCGCTGTATGACCGCGCTCGCTTCAGCGAGCAGGGCATAGAGTTGAAGTTCCTGCGTTCCTGGCCGTTGAGCTACGCTCAGGGCGGCGGGGAGTTCGTGCCCTGGCTATCCATCCTGGACGTATTGATGTTCAACCCGCAGCCACAGGCGCGGCTGCTGCTCGGGGAGATGGACCTGACATGAGTGCGCACAAGTACACCGCCATCATTGAGCATTACGAGGACTGCCTGGAGCGCCACGGCGATACGCACCTGGGCGTGGACTGGCCCAACCAGCGCGATGTCGAGAAGCGCTATCGCGTGATGCTGGAAGTAGTGCGCGAAGATTGCATGGGGTTGACGCTGCTCGACTTCGGCTGCGGCGCCTCGCACCTCTATCCCTACCTGCTGAACAGCCGCTTTGCGGCGTTGGAATACCATGGGCTGGATGCCTCGCCCGCCTTTTGCGAACTGTCGCGCAGCAAGTTTCCGCAGGTCGACTTTGCCTGTCTGGACGTGCTGGAAGCGCCGGAGCAGCTGGGTAAATTCGATTACGTGGTGATGAACGGGGTGTTTACCGAGAAACGCGAACTCACGTTCGACGAAATGTTCGAATATTTCAAGCGCGTGCTGCGTACCGTATTCCCCAAGGTGCGGCGCGGGCTGGCTTTCAATGTCATGTCCAAGGCAGTCGACTGGGAACGGGACGACCTGTTTCATTTACCTGCCGATCCGCTCATCGCCTTCCTGACGAAAGAACTGTCGCGCCATTTCGTGATCCGCAACGACTATGGTCTGTATGAATACACCGTCTATGTCTATAAGGAGGCGATCCATGGCTAAGGTCGTGATCTTCGGCGTCAAGGATTTTGCAGAATTGGCACACTTCTATCTTGAGCACGACTCGCCACATGAGGTGGCCGCCTTCAGCGTCAATCGCGACTACCTGCCCGAGGGTGGTATGTTCCGTGGCTTGCCGGTGGTGCCGTTCGAGGAAGTGGAAAAAGCGTTCCCACCTCGCGGGCACATGTTCTTTGCCCCCATGGCGCCGAAGAACATGAACCGCGACCGCGAGCAAGTGTACAACGCCATCAAGGCCAAGGGCTACGGCTGCATCAGTTACGTGAGCAGCAAGGCGACGCTGTTCGGCAACGAGATTGGCGACAACTGTTTCATCCTGGAAGACAATACCATCCAGCCGTTCACAAAGATCGGCAACAACGTGGTGCTGTGGAGCGGTAACCACATCGGCCACCACGGCGTGATCCATGATCATGTGATGTTCACTTCGCATGTGGTCATGTCAGGGCATTGCGAGATCGGGGCGTATAGCTTCTTCGGAGTGAACTCGACCCTGCGTGACGGCCTGAAGATCGCCGAGGGAACCTTCGTGGCGATGGCTGCAGCAGTGATGCATGACACCGAGGCGTGGGGGGCGTACAAGGGCAATCCAGCCGAGAAGTTGGCCATGCCGAGCACCAAGATCAGGATGTAGCTGGTTGGCTGCTGTGAAGACGATATGTGACGATGACGAGGTAATTTTGTCCGAAGATCAAATCAAACCTGTTCCGATTGCCGAGGCCTTTGATCTTGCTTCGCAACATCTTCAGGCAGGGCGGCTGATTGAGGCCGAGGTCCTCTGTCATCAGATGCTTGCAGCGGAGCCGAACCATCCCGATGTGCTGCACATGTTGGGAGTGATAGCTTATGAGGCGGGCATGTATGAGGTAGCCGCAGAATTGTTCGGTGGCGTGATCGGGATCGCGCAAAATTTTGCGCAGGCGCACTTCAACTTGGGGAATACGCTCAAAAAATTGGGTATGCGAGATGAGGCAATCATCTGTTACCAGAATACGGTGCTTCTCAATTCAGGCTATGCCGAGGCTTATTACAACCTTGGCAGCTTGTTTCAGGATCAGGGAAAGCTGACAGAGTCGCTCGACTGTTATAACAAGGCCATTGCTACAGATTCAGGCCATGCGGACGCCTTTAGCAGGCTGCTGGAAGTACTGAAAAAACTGGGTATTCAACTGGAGCCACTGCCTGCCGATCTGGTGCATAAGACACTGGATTCGTTTGTCGATTATTTCATCAGGAACCCTTTTGTTTCGACCGCCCCCTTGGTTGAAGCCTTTAGTGGCTTGTTTGCAAGCTGGCCAGGACGGGAATCTGATGGCTCATCGGTTCGGTTCGGCAATATCCACGACAAAAATCGTATAGACCTGTTCAAGGTGGAATGCAGTGTTGAAGCGCTGGGCAGAGAAAGATTTCTTGCCAAGGTGGGCAAACAGGTTGATATCTCAACGCTGGAATCCTCTGCGTTTTGCAAAGTTACCCGGTTGGATGGATTGTCCTCTGGGTTTGTCTATTTCGACTCCTTGTCCTGCAAGCAATCCAAGGTGCCAAGCCTGAGCGGCAAACAGGCAGTGATAAGGCAACACTCGGTAGTCGCGCTGAGTGATGCACGCCTGTGTATTGGCTACCAAGGCTTTGCTGTATTTGATGCAGATGATCATTTTGTAAATGATGTGTGCTGGGGTGATGGTGTACTTTTTGCCCTTGCGGATCGCGCGAAACTGCCCCCCGTGCAGACATTTGACGGAACCGTGATGCCGCTTTGCGGGGTGTGGGGGAGCGAGTATTTTCACTGGGTGCTGGAAATGTTGCCCAGGTTGCTGCTGGTGCTCCAGGCCGGCTATCGGCTGGAAGATGTGGACCTGTTCCTGGTGGACCGTAAGTTGCCTCATCTCATGGAATTCCTGGAAGTGCTGGGTATACGGCTCGAGCGAGTCGCGGAATGGCGATCAATGCCCCACCTGAAGGCAAGCAAGTTGCTCTTCACGTCCAGTCCGGTGAATTACGACTTCGGCCGGCCGCTTCCTAGCATTCTTATCGAGCCCTGGATATCGCAGGGGCTCCACCGGGCCTATGCTTTGACTTGCGACGGTAAAACGAAAAGAAGGATATATATTGATCGAGAAAACGCTCGCTACCGAAAAGTTGCCAATAACGCGGCAGTGAAGGCATTGCTGGAAAGGTACGGTTTCGAATCCCATTGCCTGGAGTCGTTGAGCTTGCAGGAGAAGCGCGCATTATTCTCCTGTGCGGAAATGGTCGTCGGACCTGCCGGGGCGGGCTTTTCCAATCTGATGTTGTGCAACGAAGGTGCCAAGGCGCTGATCCTTTACCAGGAGGACTTTGCAACTGACTCATTCTGGTCTATCTGCAACAACAATGGCTTGGTGCATTTCCATTTGCTGTGCAAGGCAGCGGATGCGCATGGTTTGCCCAAGTTTTCTCCGGCCGAATTGAATGACGATTTGCTGGTCGATGTGGATGAGCTGGAGAGGTCGGTAAACCTGATGGTCGATTACATACCGCAGCTTGCGCATCTGGCAGGCGCGACTGCGTGAACGCATATTACGGGACTGCCGACAGATGACGACAAGACGAAAGTTTGTTCCCTTGGAAATGCTGGTCAGCGCAGAACAGCTGCAACTGGCCGATGGCTTCGATCTGGAGAAGTTCAGGCACAGTACCACGGTGCGCGGGAAGAGGCTGGACTGGCTCTGCCTGTCACGCCGGTTGTTGTGGATGGCCTGTGGCCATGAGCACATCGAGCCGGAATTGCTGGATTGGATAGACTCTATTCCGCAAGGCGCGGTGATGTACGACATCGGGGCGAGCAACGGCATCTTCGCTATGTATGCGGTGGCTTGCGGCCTGCGCGTGATCGCCATCGAGCCCGACCCGGCCAATTATTTCCTGCTGTCCTACAACAATTATCTCAACGCGAGTGCGAACGGCGTTGCGCTGGAAGGCTGCTACAACCTTGCGGTTTCCGAGACAATGGGCGTGGGCCGCATGCACATCAAGCGCATGGAACTGGGGGGGCACGAGAAGATACTGGACAAGGCGCAGGATGTCTTCGGGCACACATTCCTGCCGGAGTATTCGCATCCGGTGTTGAAATGCTCGCTCGATGAACTGGTCGGCATCATGAAGTTGCCGCAACCGGCCTATCTGAAGATCGATGTTGATGGTGCCGAGGCCGAAGTGCTGGCGGGGGCGGAGGAGTGCCTGAAGAAGGTGCGTTCGGTGTTCATCGAGCTGACGGAGAGTTTCCTGAAGGAGTTCGCGCAAAACTTCTTTGCGCAGCGTGGCTTTGCCATAGCGAGCAAGCAACAAGTGCAGAATTATGCCGGTCTGTACAACTGCATCTTTGAAAAAAAGGCGGGCACATGACCTCGCCCGGCTGGCGCAAGTGCGGTCTGATCTATGCGGTGGACGAACGTCTGCCGTGGGCGCGCAGCCATGCCCAGATTCCCACGGTGGATGTGCTGGATGAACAACGATTGCGGATATTCTTCAGTAGCCGCGACGAAGCGAACCGCAGCCTGATCACCCGGATGGAAGTGGATGCGCGCGATCCTTCGCGTATCCTCGGAATCCAGCCGGAGCCGATATTGCAACTCGGCGCGCCGGGCACCTTCGACGACTGCGGCATGATGCCGTCCTCGGTGGTCGACTGGCAGGGAGTGAAGTATCTGTATTACATCGGCTGGAACGTGCGCAACACCGTGCCCTACCACAACTCGGTGGGATTGGCAGTGAGCGAGGACGGCGGGCGTATCTACCGCCGTATGTTCGACGGACCGGTCATGGAGCGCACTGCGGAAGAGCCGCATTTCTGCGCGACGACCTGCGTCCGCATCGAGAATGGCATCTGGCGCAACTGGTATCTGTCCTGTACCGGCTGGGAATCGATCGGCGGACGCATGGAGCCGCGCTATCATCTCAAGTATGCCGAGTCGGACGATGGCATCCACTGGTGTCGGGAGGGGCGCGTGGCTATCGATTATGCTCATCCCGCCGAAGGCGGTATCGTGCGTGCCAGTGTGCGCAAGGATGGAGCGCTCTATCGCATGTGGTACAGCTATCGCAGTCATGTCGATTACCGCACCAACCAGGCGGGCAGCTACCGTATTGGTTATGCTGAATCGGGCGATGGCCTGGCGTGGACCCGCATGGATGATCGCGCCGGGATAACGCCGAGTGCCGCAGGGTGGGACTCGTTCATGCAGGCCTACCCGGAGGTGGTGGACGTCGGCGGGCGGCGCTACATGTTCTACAACGGCAATGGTTTCGGGCAGTCCGGGTTCGGTTACGCCGAATGGACGGGAGGTGTGGGATGAGCTTGGAACTGGAGAAGTTCAAGGCTGACGGATTCGTTGTTGCGAAGGGCTTGCTGGACAAGCAGGGCATCCAGTGCGTCGTGCATTCCATAGCGCGGACTTTTTGGGATGCGCGGCATGGACAACCTGGCATGGGTGGGGAAGATACTTTTGCTGCGATGCAGGCGCTCTATCAACATGATACCGGCAAGTACAAGAAAGTGGCTGCCGCACTCTGGCGCAAGCTCGACGTGTTCCAGCTGATGCACGATCCACGCATCATCGCTTTCCTGCATGACAAGTTCGGCTGGGGGGATATCTTCGTCCCGGGCGGGCAGGTGGTGCATATCATGGCTCACGAACTGAAGATCCCGGACGGCTATTTTGGTCTGGTGACGCACCAGGATTTTCCCTCAGTGCAGGGCAGCCTGGATGGGGTGGTGGTGTGGCTGCCGCTGGTTGATGTGGACAAGGACAACTTTCCGCTGGAAGTGATACCGGGCAGCCACAAACGCGGCCTGCTGCCCATGCGGGGCGAGGGCAATGCCGTGCGCGAGGTGGCACCGGACCAGTACCGCGAAGAGGATTTCATCCCGGCCGAGGTCGAAGTGGGCGATGTCATCTTCATGTCCATGTTCACCATACATCGCACCTCGACACATGGGACGCCAGGACGCTTGCGCCTTGCAGCCTCTACCCGGTTCGACAATGCAGCCGAGCAGACTTACGTCGCGCGCTGCTATCCGACGGCTTACGAGCGCACGGTGCATCGCGAACAATACGTTGCGGATTTCCCAGTGCCGGAGCAGATCGCGGCGATATTCAGACCTGCCGGCAAGACCTGAATATCGCCGTGCAAGAGCGCGATACATATCAACCAGAACCAGAGCGAACACAGAATATGCCCAAAGTATCCGTTATCCTCTCCTCGTATAACCATGCAAAATTCATCTGCGAATCCATTGAGAATACGCTCAAACAGACCTATGCCGATTTCGAGCTCATCATCTGGGATGATGGTTCTTCAGACAATTCATGGGAACTGATTCAGCGTTACTCCGATCCGCGCATCAAGGCGTTTCGAAACGAGAAGAACATCGGCGGCGTGTTCGGGGTGAACAAGGCGATCACCGAGGTCGCAACAGGCGAATATATTGCCATTCATCACTCGGACGATGTGTGGGAACTGGACAAGCTGCAGAAGCAGGTTGCTGTTCTTGATGCCAATCCCGCCCTAGGGGCGGTATTCACCAACACCCTGGCCATCGATGAGAGAAGCGAGCCACTGGCTGATCAGTCACATATTTACTCAAACATATTCAACCAGCCTAATCGCTCGCGCCAACAATGGCTCAGGCGCTTCTTTTTTTACGGCAATGCGCTCTGTCATCCCAGTGTGCTGATACGCAAGCTCTGCTATGAGGAGTGCGGGCTGTATCAGGATTCGCTTGCACAATTGACCGATTTTGATTTGTGGGTGCGCCTGTGTTTCAAGTACGAAATACATGTGCTTCCCGAGCGGTTGACCCGCTACCGCGTGCGCGATGCGGAGATGAATGCTAGCGGTAGCCGACCTGAGGTGCGCATACGCTCGCGTTCAGAGTTCCATTACATCCTCAAGAATTATCTGCGTATTGGTACTTTTGATGAGCTGGTGGCCATTTTTCCAGAGGCAGAGCCATACCGTCGTGGCGAGGGCTGCGTACCTCAGTTTGTTTTGGCGATGATGGCCGTGAGTGAAGCTTCCCAGCCATGGGGGAAAATGCTGGGAATCGAAACATTGTTTGACTTGATGTCTGATTCAGATGTCAAACAAAGGATCATGGAGTTGTATCAATTCAGTTTCCGTGACTTTACCGCTCTGACTGGGAAACATGATTTGTTTCATCTTGAGGCGGTTGTCGAATTGGGGAGGCATATTGCAAGCCGAGATGCACTCATTGGTGCGCAAAAAACGCAACTCGAAGAGTTTGCGCAACAGATGCAAGCTGTAGGCACATCATGTCATTCATCTCCTGTACAGGCTTCACAGAACAGAAGCGAGCGTCTGGAGGATCGCCGTGCATATGAACAGGTGTCTAGGCTATTGGAGGCCGGGCAGATACAGGAAAGCAAAACGCCTCTGATCGAATTGGCGGATAAGGACAGTACTTGTTGGGATGTATACAACGATCTTGGTGTTCAGTATTTCAATGATGGCGATTTTGCCAAGGCAGTTCCCTGCTTCGAGAAGGGCATGATGCTGGAGGGAACTGCAGGCGTAACTGCGCGAAACTATGCCGCTATGCTGTTGGCGACAGGCAATATCGAAGGCGCTCTAAGTGTGTGGGGAGGCATACTGCGAGAGCAGCCGAGCGATGCGGCGGTTCTGGCCTTTGTGCGCGATGTCTTGTCGAATATCAACCCGATCCCGCCGAGTGCATGGGAAAAACTGGTTGCGGATATCAGGGCGATTTAGGCGTGGGTATCAATTCGGTCGACCTAGCTAGCTTTTCCACTTCTCGAGATATTTCGAATAAGCTGTTAGCCAGACTTCCGTGCCGAAGTTGCCAGGGCTTTCATGTACAGTCGATATCGGCCATGTCCCCATCAGAAGTCCTGCGATTTCTGCCTGACGGCAGAAATCCATGTCGTAGAAGTGAAAGTTGAAACGCTCGTCGAATCTCAGGTCGTGCTTTTGCAGGGTGGTGCTATGGCAGGCCAGGAACAGGCCATCCAGCAGCTTCACCTCTTGGCGCGGAGGGCCGAACTGACTCAGGATTGTGGGAGGAAAACCTTTGCCATGCCCAACGATGCCACTCAAATTGTCTCGTGTGTCCCAAGTAAATTTGGTATCGATGAAGGCCCAGGCTGGTTGCATGGGGGACCTTCGCTTGTTTCCTGCCAGTCCGAGGATATGGAAGTGTTCAAGGCCTTCGGCGACTTCATTCGGCCAGTTGAAACCGCACAAATAGACATCGTCGTGCACAAAGACCAGTATTGCGGGATCCTGTCTGGCAGCATCGATTGCCTGATTGTAAACGGCGGGCAGTCCGCTCTTGTTTCTCTCGAATAGTGCAATCTCGATATGCGGATAGTTGTAAACCGCCAAAGATTTGCCCAGGGCGGTCTTGAACAGGAAGTCTTCCTTGGATTCTCGGGTGGCTACGACGATGCGGAGTTTGGGGGACATGTTTTAGTTACAAGCTGGGAAATATGCTGATTGCGCTCACGGCGTCAGATGATACCGCATTCATGCAACAAGGCCAGGACGGTTTCGAGCGATTCTTGTAGCGAGAGAAGTGAGGTATTGACGATGAGTTCAGGCGCAGTGGGGGGCGTAGGAAGAGGAAATGCCAGTGAAGCTCTTCATTTCTACGGTGCGGCGCACTGATACAGCCCCTTCACGTCTCTTGATGTGCAGACTTCCAGCGGGGAGTTGCAATAGACTTCCAGGAAATCCCCGCGCAGGAACAGTGAGCGCACTTTTTGCTGGTCGCTCCGGAACTGCGAGATGAAGGTAGTCAGGGTGATCACGCCATCTTCGAGGATCAGCTTGGACACTTCGCCGACATGCCGGATGTTCTCCATCCGCTC
>JAJZUH010000028.1:0-2545 GCA_021847165.1 Pseudomonadota bacterium | reverse complement strand
GCCATCTTAGGTGTGAAACATGCCGGCGGCAACAATGTAGCCGCTTTTTACTGTGTTTTTCGCCACCATGCTTCCCACATACCCCACATTGCTTGCTCGAAATGACCGGCAAAGCGGGTAGCGTCGAACAATGGCGAGGCCAGCACTTGTCGGCGCATGCCTTCCCGTAGTCTGGCCAGTTGCGGCAGGTCGGAAGCGTACGCCACTGCTTTCGCCACATAGTCGTCTTCGTTGGTCGCCACCCAATCCTTCAGCCCTGCATTACACATGATGGTTTCCCCCGCATGGGAAAGGAAGCGGCTGCCGCGCCGGGTGAGTACCGGCACACCCATCCACAGGCTTTCCATACTAGTGGTGCCGCCAGGGTAAGGGAACGGGTCGAGCGCGATATCCACGCGGTGATAGCAGGCGAGGTAATCGGAGCGAGTGGAGGAGCCTTCTAAGATCAGCTGCCCGTTGGCTATGCCATGCCGTGCGTAGCGTGCAAGCGTGAGTTCGCGCATCGCCGGATCGTTGAGCTGGTTGTACTTGACGAACAGCTTCGACCCCGGCACGGCATTCAATATCTTTGCCCACAGCGTCACTACGGCATCGTTCATCTTGGTGAGGTTGTTGAAGCAACCGAACGTGATGTGACCGGCGTCGATGGCTGGCAGCGCGGAGACCTCGACCTGTGCGTCCGGTGCAGAGAAGCACCAGTAGCACTCGGGTAGTTGCCATATCTGCTCGGTGAAATGCCCGGCTTCGCTGGCCGGGGCAACGTAGGGGTCGCCGACGATATAGTCGATCTCGGCGACCCCAGTGGTGGCGAAATATCCCAGCCAGGCCACCTGGACGGGGGCGGGCTTCCATGCGAACAGCGGCAGCCGGTTGTGCTGCGTGTGGCCGGAGAGGTCGACAAGAATGTGGATCTTGTCGTCATGGATCAGGCGTGCCGCAGCCTCGTCGCTCATGCCATACAGCGGCTTCCATGCCGAGAAATATGGCTTGATCCGTACCGTGAGCTCGTCGCTCTTGTGGAAGGTCGGGTAGGCGATCAGTTCGACCGCAGTCGATGCGAGTTGAGCGAGTACGTTCTCCAGAAAATAGCCAACCGGATGGTTCCGGAAATCTGCTGATACAAAACCGATGCGCAACCGCTGCGGTCGCTTGTCGACCGCCCATTTTGTGTAACGTTTGCCGACCTTGGCACTGGCAATCTGGCCATATCGGCGCGCTTCAGCAAGGCAATATTCCGGCGGGTGGCTGAACGAGTGGTTGAGGCTGAACAGCAAGTTGCTTCTCGCTTTCAGGTAGTCCGGATTGAGTTCCAGCGCTTGTCTGAAACAGTCCATGGCGTCATCCAGACGGCCCATGTCCTGCAGGGTGTTGCCTAGGTTGCTGAGTGCTTGGTAATAATCTGGCTTGGCCGAGAGAGCCTTCCGGTAGCTGGCCTCGGCTTCAGCCAGCCGCCCGATGTCATGCAGCGTATTGCCTAGATTGCTGAGAATCTCGGCGTGGTCCGGTTTTAGCTGCAGCGCCTTTTCATATTCGATGCGCGCTTCATCCAGTCGCCCCATGTCGTGCAGAGTGCTGCCGAGGTTGCTGTAAATCTCCAGCGAATTCGGATTGAACTGCAGTGCATTGCGCAGGGTCGTTTCCGCTTCGTCCAGTCGCCCCAATGCCTGGAGGATGACCCCCAGATTGCTGTATGCCCCGATCAGCCCCGGTTCGAGCTGCAGCGCTTTGCGATAGCTGGCTTCGGCTGCGGCCAGCCTGTTCTGGCTCTTGAGTGTGTTGCCGAGGTTGTAATGCGCATCCGCTAGCCCCGGCTTGATCTGGATGGCACGCCGGTAGCATGTTTCGGCCTCGGTTAGTCGTCCCATGTCGTGCAGTGTGGCGCCAAGGTTCAAGTGTGCTTCGGCGAAATTCTTGTTGATCTTCAGCGCGCGCCGAAAACTTGCCTCGGCCTGGTCGAGGCGGCCCAGATAGCTGAGTGTGTTGCCCAGGTTGCTGTGCGCTTGCGCGTCATTCGGTGCAAGCTCCACCGCCTTTTGCATCGGCAGCAGCGCTTCCTCGTTCCGCCCCAGCTGTTGCAGTACCACGCCCAGTGTCGCCCAGCCAAAACTGTGCGTGGGGAACTGCATGGTCATGGACCGGGCTGAATCCGCTGCATCCTGATAGCGGCCCTGATTGAACAGGGAGACCAGGGCATCAATCTGTTGCTGGTTTGGGGATTTGCCAGACTGACCTAGAGCAGTGTTTGTGCCTTGAGCGGGAGCGCCGCCTTTCAGCAAAGTCTCCAGCGCGTCCATGTCGTTACCTTGCAGGCCGTTCCTCCTCGCCATTGCCATCACTTCCCGGGCAGCCTGCAACTGGCCAGCCTGAACCAAGGCATCGATATAACTGAGCCAATACTGAGGTTGCGTCGGATCGGCTTCCAGCGCTTTCATGAAGTGCATCTGCGCGATGTTCGGTTGATTGTTCTGCAGCGCTATGGTGCCGATGTTGTGGTTCGCTTCCGCATGGTTTGGATGCACCAAGAGGATGGATCGATACAGCGCTT
>JAJZUH010000193.1 GCA_021847165.1 Pseudomonadota bacterium | reverse complement strand
GATCGCGGCATGCGTATCGAGTGCGTGCAGCTGGAAGAGAAGCGCGGCGGCAAGAGCGGCGTATGGAAGCGGGGTGACACCATATGATCCGGGTGCTGTTCTTCGGCCCGGTGGCCGACCGCGTTCAGGCACGCGAGATGCAATTCGAATACACGCCGGGCCTGACCCTGCACGACATCACCGCCAGGGTCGGCATGCAGCATCCGGGCGCGCTCAGCATCGTCAGCTTCATCGCAGTCAACCAGAACCAGGTGCACGACAAGCAATTGGCGCTGCACGACAACGACGAGATCGCACTGATGGCGAAGTTCTCCGGAGGCTGAATGGTTACCTTCCCAAACAGACTGTTCCGGCGAATCGCTGCGTTGCGCGGTGCTCGGAATCCTCATGTATCACATATACATTCCGGTTCCTCTGCTCCGTGCGCCTTGCGCTTCATCCGGAAAAGTCCGTTTTGAAAGGTAATCATATGAATGAACCTGTCCGCATCCAGGAAGCAGACTTCTCGCAGGACGAAGAGATCACGGCCTTGAAGGCCGGTTCGCGACGCATGGGCGGCATCGCCACCTTCCTCGGCTGCGCGCGCGATTTCTCCGAAGGTCGCGACGTGCGCGAAATCAGCTTTGAAGCTTACGGCAGCATGGCGTTGGCCGAGATGAAGAAACTGCGCACTGAGGCGATCGCGAAATTCGGCTTGCTCGACGCGCGCATCGTGCATCGAGTCGCTACCGTTGTCGCGGGTGACAACATCGTGTTCATCGCTGCCGGTGCCGAGCATCGTGCGGCAGCGTTCGACGGGTGTCGCTGGCTGATCGACGAACTGAAGCAGCGTGTTCCGATCTGGAAGAAAGAGATCACGCCGCAGGGCGAATCCTGGGTGACACCGCATCCATGAGCGTCGCACTGCGATCAGCGGTTCCGGTATTCAGCATCGTCGGCCATTCCGGTGCCGGCAAGACCACGCTGGTGGAAAAACTCATCCGCGAGCTATGTCTGCGCGGCGTGAAGGTTGCCACCATCAAGCATGCCCATCACAAGGTGGAACTGGATACACCGGGCAAGGACAGCTTTCGCTACAAGGAAGCGGGCGCGGCGATGAGCATGCTGCTGACGCGCGATGCGCTGCAGCTGGTGGCCGATGCCAGGGAGCACCGCGAGCCGGCGCAGCTGGCGCAACGTTTCCTGGGCGAAGCCGACCTGGTGCTGGCGGAAGGCTTTTCGCATGCGGCAGGCGCGAAGATCGAAGTGCTGCGCCGCGCCTGCGACAAACCGGCGCGCTGCGCCATCGAGGACGGGCTCATCGCCATGGTCACCGACATGGAGGAGGTCTATCCGCAATTGCCGCATTTCGGGCTGGAAGATGTGGGTGGCATCGTCGATTTCATCCTGCATCGCGCTGTGCCATGATCGCCGATTGCACTGCACTCATCCTTGCGGGCGGCGATTCGCGCCGCATGGGGCAGGATAAAGCGGCGCTCGACCTGGGAGGCAGAACTTTGCTGGAACACGTCACGGCGGCGATGCAGCAGGCATTCTTCAAAGTGATTGTCAGCGTGCGGCAGCCACGCGATGGCGTGGCATTGCCGCAGGTGTGCGATGAGGTGGCGCCCAGTGGTCCGCTCGCCGGTCTGGCCGCGGGTTTGGCGCAAGCCGATACGTCCTGGGTGTTTGCCGTGGCATGCGACATGCCCTTTGTCAGCGTCGCTGTGGTGCAGCGCTTGGCGCAACATCGCGACGGTTATGATGCGGTCGTGCCGCTCGTCGGCGGTCACCCGCAGCCGATGGCGGCGTTCTACGCGAAGAGCGCACTGGACGCGGTGCGTGCCAGCCTTGCCAGCGATGACAAGAGCGTGCGCGGCATGCTGAAAAGATTGAACGTCGATTTTGTGAGCGAAGCGGAATTGCGCGAATGCGACCCGCAGCTGCGCAGTTTTTTTGACCTGGATACGCCGCAGGATTATCAAGCGGCAAAACAATGAGGCAACGATGGACGGTTTGACGGTGGCAGCGGCGCAGCAGTGCGTCATCGAAGCGATGAAACGACTGGGTTCGGAATCCGTGCCGATACAACAGGCGTTGGGGCGCGTGCTGGCGGAAGACGTGCGCGCCAATCGCGACCAGCCGCCTTATGCCGTTTCGGCGATGGACGGTTTTGCGCTGCGCAGCGCGGACGTGGCAAATGCCCCGGCAATGCTCGAAGTCGTCGAGGACATCAAGGCCGGCGACATGCCCAAGAAGGCGGTGCAGGCCGGTCAGTGCGCGCGCATCATGACCGGTGCGCCGGTGCCGCAAGGTGCGGATGCGGTAATCCGGGTCGAGGATACTCAGGCTGTGTCTGATGACCAAGTACAGATCAACGTAACCGTGAAGTCTGGCAACGATATCCGCGACCGCGGCGAGAGCATGAAACAGGGCGAAGTGGTGCTGCACGCCGGCACCGAGATCACGCCTGGCGTAGTCGGCATGCTGGCGATGGTGAAGGCGGCCAATGTGCAGGTGTATCGCCAGCCGCGCGTGGCGATCCTTTCCACCGGCGACGAGCTGGAAGGCATGGATGATCCGTTCGATGCCAACAAGATTCCCGATGCGAACAGCTACGCGCTGATGGCACAGGTACAGGCGCTCGGCATCACGCCGGTGCTGCTTGGCATCGCGCGCGACGAACCGGAGCACTTGAAGGCAATGCTGCAGCGCGGACTGCAATACGACGTGCTGCTGGTTTCTGGCGGCACCTCGGTCGGCGTGCACGACTACGTGCGCCCGACGCTGGAAGCGCTGGGTGTGCAGATGAAGTTCTGGCGCGTGCAGATGAAACCAGGCCACCCGATGGCGTTCGGCATTGCACCGCTGACCTGGGTGTTTGGCCTGCCCGGCAATCCGGTGTCCAGCATGGTGTGTTTCGAAGAGTTCGTCGGCCCCGCGCTGCGCAGCTGCATGGGGTATTCCAGAATGTTCCGCCGTACGGTGACGGCGCGACTGGCGCGCGACGTGAAGCACAAGCAGAGCCGCACCGAGTTCGTGCGCGTGTTGTTGA
>JAJZUH010000027.1:2542-16585 GCA_021847165.1 Pseudomonadota bacterium | reverse complement strand
GCGCAACCGCACCGAACTGGCGCTGCTGGACAGCAAGGCCAGCCTCAGCGCCATGCTGGACAATATGCCCTATCTTGCATGGCTGAAGGACAAGGAAGGGCGTTTCGTCGCGGTCAATCAGGCGTTCCTGAAGAGTACCGGACGTGCGGAAATGGCCGAAGTATTGGGCAGGACGGACTACGACCTGTGGCCAGCGGAGCTGGCGGAAAAGTACCGCGCAGACGATCTGGAGGTCGTGCGAAACCGGCGCCAGAACCTGGTGGAAGAGATATCGCTGGATAACGGCCGCGAGAACTGGGTCGAGACTTTCAAGGCGCCGATCATCGGCAAGAGCGGCGAGCTGATCGGGACCACCGGCTTCGCCCGCGACATCAGCCAGCGCAAGAAGGAAGAAGCCGCGCTCCGCCTGGCGGCAAGGATGTTCGAGAGCAGCGGCGAGGCCATCCTGATCACGGACGGGCAGGCCAACGTCGTCGCCGTGAACCACGCGTTCATCGCGATGAGCGGATACCGCTCCGAAGAGATCGTGGGCAAGAACCCGCGCGTGCTGGCGTCAGGTCGCCACGACAGCGAGTTCTATCGCGCCATGTGGGAGGAGATCAATAGCCACGGCTACTGGCAGGGCGAGATCTGGGACCGGCACAAGAGCGGGCGGGTCTATCCGAAATGGATGTCGGTCACTGCGGTGCGCGACCAGCACGGCGAAGTGGTGAACTACATCTCCATCGCGCGCGATACCACGGAACAGACGGAAGCGGAAAAGAACATCCATTTCCTCGCCTACTACGACGTGCTGACCGGCCTGCCCAACCGCACCCTGTTGCGCGACCGCCTGGGGCAGATGATCGCCATCTCGCATCGCGACAAGCAGCAGTTCGCCCTGATGTTCCTGGATCTGGACAGTTTCAAATACATCAACGATTCGATGGGACACTCGGTCGGCGACCGCCTGTTGCAATCGGTGGCCTTGCGCATCCAGGAATGCGTGCGCGAAGGCGATACGGTGGCGCGCCTGGGCGGCGACGAATTCATCGTGTTGTTGCGCGAAGCGGGCGAGAGCGCAGCTTCCCTGGTGGCGCAGAAACTGCTGTCTGTGCTGGCCACGCCTTACGATCTGGATGGGCAGGTCATTTCCACGCAGGCCAGCATCGGCATCAGCATCTATCCGGATCATTCGCAGGACGCGGATACGCTGATCAAGAACGCCGATATGGCGATGTACCGGGCCAAGGAAGAGGGGCGCAACAATTCGCAGATCTTCGCGCCGGAGATGAATTTCCGCGTCGACCTGCTGTTCTCCATGGAAAAAGACCTGCGCCTCGCGCTGGAGCGCGGCGAGTTTTTCCTGCAATACCAGCCGCAGGCCGATCTGGCGAGCGGCTCCTTGCGCGGCATCGAGGCGCTGATCCGCTGGCAGCATCCGCTAAAAGGGCTGGTCTCGCCGGCCGAATTCATCCCGGTGGCGGAAGAGACGGGACAGATCACTGCGATCGGCGAATGGGTGTTGCGCACCGCCTGTACGCAGATGGCGCAGTGGCGCAAGGCCGGACTCCCTGACCTGAGCATGGCGGTGAACCTGTCGATCCGCCAGCTGCGCCAGCCGGTACTGGGGGAAATGGTCAGGTCGATATTGCAGGAGACCGGCCTGGAACCCCATTGCCTGGAACTGGAGATCACCGAAGGCATCATGATGGGCGACAACCAGGTGGCGATGCGTTTCCTGAACGAGATGCAGGCGCTGGGTGTGCAGTTGTCCATCGACGATTTCGGTACCGGTTTCTCCAGCCTGAATTACCTGAAGATGCTGCCGGTGAACAAGCTCAAGATCGACCAGTCGTTCATTCGCGACATCGAGACCGACGAGGGCGATGCCGCCATCATCCGCTCCATCATCAGCCTGGGGCATCGTCTCAATCTGCGCGTGATCGCGGAGGGGGTGGAGACGCAGGAGCAGCTGGATTTCCTGCGCATACGCGGCTGCGACGAGATCCAGGGCTATTTCTACGCGCGGCCGCTGGCGGCCGATGCGTTCATGGCATTCGTCAGGAATCCGCCCCGGCTGACCTGATTCCCTGCTGCCAGTAGCGGGCGTGGCTGGCGCGATAGCGTTCCACCTCGAAGTCCTGCGCATCCATCCGGATGCTGACCGCGCCATCCTCGTCCGAGCGCAGTATTTCGCTGCCAGCCGCGCGATAGCGTTCCACGATCTCATCCTTGGGATGGCCGAAGCGGTTGAGATAGCCCGAGGTGAACATCGCATAACGCGGATGCACCGCATGCACGAATGCGGGCGAGGATGAACTTCTGCTGCCGTGATGCGGGACGACCAGGAATGTGGCGGGCAGGTCGTCCGGATGCAACCTCACCAGGCGCGACTCGGAAAGTCTCTCGATATCGGCGGTGAGCAACACGCTGTGTTGCCCGGTACCGATGCGCAGCACACAGCTGCGTTCATTGTCGTGCTCGGATGCTTGCGCAGCCCGTACGGCGGGCGGATGGAGCATCTCGAAGCGCACGCCGTCCCATTCCCACGATTGCCCATCTGCGCATGCCTCGTTATGGGCGGCGAGCTGCAGTTCCGGATGGCTGTTCGGCAACGACGAGACGACATTGGTGACCGGGATTCCAAGCAGCACGGATTTTGTCCCGCCGATATGGTCGACATCGTCATGCGACAGCACGAGCGTATCCAGTTGCGCGATCCCCATGCCGCGCAAGGCCGGGAGCAGGATGCGGCTGCCGCTGTCCGCTTCGCCGGAGAAATCGGGCCCGGTATCGTAGAGCAGTGCATGGGCATGCGTCTGCACCGAGACGGACAAACCCTGCCCCACGTCGAACACGACCAGCCGTACGCTGCCTTCCGCCGGCCGCTGCGGCGCGATCAGGAACATCGGCAGCAGCAGCAAACCGCCCAGCGGACGCATGGGGAAGCCGCGCGGAGCGAGTATCCAAAGTGCACCGCCGATGCCCGCAACGACGGTCCAGGCAGGCGGCGCATGCTGCGCCCACACCACATGGGGCAGCTTGTCGAGCTGCTGGAGCAGGAACATGCACAAGACCATGGCTTCATGCGCGACGTACAGCATCCATTCGAACGGGGGCAGGGTGCCGAGCAGGGTAAGCGGCACCACCACGAAGCTCACCAGCGGGATGGCGAAGGCGTTGGCGAGCGGAGCGACCAGCGAGAGTTGCTGGAACAGGGCGAGCAGCGGCGGAATCAGGCCGATCATCATCGCCCATTGCACTTTGCCGTATTCCCTCAGCCAATGGCGCTTGTTCAGGCGGTTTCCGGTGACGTAGAAGATCAAGGCGACTGCGCCGAACGACAACCAGAATCCCGGCGACAATACCGACCACGGATCGGCCAGCAGTACCGCCATCAGCGCTGCGGACAGCAGCTGCGACAAGGAAAAGGTGCGCGAGAGCAGCAGCATCGCGGTGCAGGTTGCCACCATGTACAGCGTGCGCTGCGCAGGCACTTCATAGCCGGACACCAGCGTGTAGAAGAGCGCCGCCGCCAGCCCCGCCAATGCGGCGGCCTTGCGGGCCGGGAACCACAGGGTAAGGCGGGTACTGCGCCGCCACAGCCAGAAGGTGGTGGCGAAGGCCAGCCCGGCAAGCATCGTGATGTGCAGGCCCGAGATGCTCATCAGGTGGTTAATCCCGGTGCGTGTGAACAACAGCCACTCGTCCTGCGTGATGGCGGACTGGTCGCCGATGGCCAATGCGGCCAGAACGCCTGCATAGGGCGCTTCGCCGAGCGTTTTCTGGAAATGCGAACGCACGGTCTCCCGCAGGTGCTGCACCAGATAGGCCGGGCTGGAAGTCTGCTCCGCCAGGATACGGTTGTCGCCTTTGGCATAGACATAGCCGATGGCGCGGATGTTGCGTTCCAGGGCCCAGGCCTCGAAATCGAAGTTGTACGGATTGCTGGAGCCGTGCGGCTGCTTCAGGCGCACGGTGAGCTGCCAACGCTCGCCGGCACTCAATTCCAGCGGGTCGTTGCTGTCCTCGTCGTAGGTGGAGAGCTGGATATGGCGCGGGACATGCACCCCCGCGGTCTGCACGCCATCCACGTCGAACGCGAAACGCAGGCCGCGTTCATGCTCGCGGGGCATCTCGGCGACCACGCCGGTGATCACGATGTTCTTTCCCTGCCATTCGTCGGGTAGCTGATCCGACAGGCGGAGCTGGGCCATCCAGGCGGCATAGCAGAAGCCCAATAGCGCAGCGCAGAACAGCACGGCGGTACGGCGGGCAAAAGTCAGCCCACTGCCGTGGGCGCGCGGCAACAGCAAGACGAATGCGGCAAGTGGCCAATAGACAGGGAGTACGGGTAATGCGGCTTGCTGCTGCAGATACCAAACGCCAAGGGTGAAAAAAAGTGAGAATGCAACCATGGTGCATAGCGTACCGCAAAAACATAGAATCCACCCATGCGAAGATATTTCCGCGAACGATTGCCCGACCACGACACCATCCGGCGCCTGCGCTGGCTGCGCCCCGTACAACATTGGCTGCATCACCCCAATCTGTGGCACCTGCATCGGCGTTCGGTGGCGGGCGGGGTGGCGGTCGGATTGTTCTGCGGGCTGATCCCGGGCCCGCTGCAGATCATCTCTGCCATGCTGCTGGCGGTGTTGTTTCGCGTCAATCTGCCGGTGTCGGCCTTTACCACGCTCTACACCAACCCGTTCACCATCGTGCCCTTGTATCTGCTGGCCTACGAGATCGGGGTCTGGGTAAGCGGCTCGGCGAATGCCGCAGCGGTACCTGCGTTTCCGGAATTGCATTGGAACGATGGATTTTCCCAGCTGTGGGCATGGTTGATGGCGCTGGGCAAACCCTTGTTGATCGGCTTGCCGTTGCTGGCGGTCGCGCTTGCGTGCATCGGCTACTTTGGGGTGCGTGTGTTCTGGCGCCTGTTTGTGGTGTGGAAGTGGCGCAGGCGGCACGGTCGATAACCCGGAACTTTTATCAACTACTTCGGTCTGACTCTGCGTCCTGCCGATGTCGGCAGGACATCAACATGAGAGGTGTCAGATGAAGAAAGCATATCAAGAGGCAGCGAAGTTCGTACGCTGGGTGGTGGCGGCCGTAATGGCATTCATCGTTGCATTGCCGGTATTCACTTCCATCGGCGCTGCCAGTTAAGTTCGGCAAGGATCGCGTGCCCCGGAGCGCATGCTCCGGGGCATTTTCATGTCCAAGATCCATATCGGCAAACAGGCCGGTTCGGAGTGCGCACGAGCAATGACGAGGAACTTTCATCAGCTATTAAAGTCATTCGATTTGCCCGAGATGAGAGGGTGTCTTGAAATTGTATTTAGTGTAGAGAGGTGCCAGATGAAGCGAACATATGAAGATGTGACTGAATTTAATCGATTGAGGATCATCGATGTGGTCATGGCAATCATTGCATTGCCGGTCTTCACATCGGTCGTATCTTCCATCTAGGATTTCATGAATCACAACGCCCCGGTGCGCAAGCTCCGGGGCGTTTCATTTTCTACGGGACCATGGGCGGGCGGTTACAACACGGCCGTGCGGGATTTTTCCAGGCGCGCCTCGGCCTGTCTCAGCACGTTTTCCATCGGCCGCGAGAGCATGCTGCGGGCCTCCATGTGGGCCATGGAGGTTTCGCCCAGGAACAGGGCTTCCAGAAAGGAGATGCGGATCGCATCGTAGAGTTCGGCATCGGCCCGCTCGAACAGGTCGGCGATCAGGGCCAGATATCTGCGCACGGCGACGAGATCGCGCGCAACGATGGCATCGCGGGTGGCCAGCTTCATGGCACCGACTTCCAGATGCACGATGCCGAAATCGCTTTCTTCGATGCGCGCGGCGACCTCGGGCAGGTACAGGGTGACCTGCTTCATGAAATCGGCCCGCCTGACCAGCGGTTTGCTTTTCTGGTGCGACACCATGCGCCGCAATGAGGCAAAGGTCCTGAAATCGAGCAGATGCTCAAACGGCTGTGCGCCAGCATCTGCAACGGGCAGGTCGGAACTCGGCAATCCGGGTGAGAGGAATGGCATCATGATGTTCTGCGCTCCTTGGGGTGAGGGTAGCGCACCTTATTCCCTCTTGGTTACATGGTGATGAAGGAAAAGTTGCAGCCGGTCTGGCTCGGCGCATGCCGTCAAGCTGCCCCGATCGGGCTTGATCAGCCCGGACGAAGCAGCAGGGTAACGACAGTGTGGTTATAATCGGGCCATGAGATTGCCGTGTTTCCATGCATCGACTGAGACCGGGGAGGCCATATGGTGGATGAAGCGCTGAAGCGTTTGCTGGATGCGGAAGCCCGGGCGGAGCTTGTCATCGCCGGCGCTGAAGCGGAACGGCAGAAGGTCATCGAACAGGCGAAATTTGAAGTGCAGGTGCTGGAGCGACAGCATGCCGAACGCATCAAGGAGATTCATGCCGCATTCCTTGCTCAAGCCGAGCAGCGCGCGCAGCAGACCATCGCAGAACTGAAACGGCGCAATACCGACCGTGCCGCCTCCTTGCGACAGTCTGCCGGCGAATCGGAATCGCAGGCGCTGGACGCGGCCCTGAGCCTGCTGACCGGCGCCGGACAGCAGAAACCATGATCGCCGCCGAATATGCCTACCTGAACGCGCGCGTCAACCTTCTTGCCGGCAAGCTGCTGGAGCCCGGGCAAGTCGATGCGCTGATCGATCGTACCGCGGACGAAGCGGCCGGCGATAGCGATCGGCACGGCCGCACCGCAGGACTCATGCATTACATCGGAGATCTGGACCAGAACAATGTCACCTTGTTGCTGCAGGATCTCGCGGTGCTGATCCGGCCCCTGTCCGGGGAGGCGCGCGAATTGTTGCGTTACTGGGCCCATCGTTTCGAACTCAACAACCTCAAGGTCATCATTCGCGGCAAGATGGCGGGACAGCCTCAACAGGCGATCGAAGAGCAATTGCTGGACATGGGGCGTTTCACCAGTTTGCCGCTTGCCGAACTGCTGCAAAGCGACTCGGCCGCAGAACTGCTGCGTCATCTGGAACAGACACCGTTTGCCGAGCTTGCGCGCCAGGCGCGTCACTTGCTGGAGCAGGGCGAAGCCTTGTTCGCCCTGGATGCGGCACTTGATCGGCGCTATTTCGCCGGACTGTCCAGACGCAGCGGAAGCATCGACAACACATCCGGCGGGTTTCTGCGCGCCATCATCGGGAGCATCATCGACCGCGTCAACCTGGTGTGGTTGCTGCGCTACCGCTTCGCTTACGGCCTGCCGCCATCGCAGGCCTATTACCTGCTTATTCCCGCCAGCCACCGCTTGAGCGCACAGCAATTGCAGCAGCTTTCCCAGCAGCCGACTTTCGAGGATGTCCTGGGCAATCTCGCAGAGCCTTATGCCAGCATGCTTGCAGGCGCGCGCAACACCACCGAAGTGACCTTGCGGCTGGAACAGGAAACCTGGCGAGTGGCGGCCCATGCGCTCAACCACAGCGTGTTCAATGTGGCACGCGCGTTGGCCTATCTCGTGCTGCGCGAACGCGATCTGCGGCGGTTGCGTGCCATCGTTCGCGGTCACGATGTGCAGATGGATGCAGGCATGATCCGGACCGCACTTGGGCTGCGCGATTCCCATGCCACAGGCGGGGAGTCCGGGCATGTTTAGACCGGTCGCCATGCAGCGCACCGAGCTCAGCCTGCTAAAGGAGCATGCCGCCGAAGCCGCCTTGCTGCTGGCCGACCTCGCCTGCTTCGACCCCGAGATCAGCGAGGTGTCGGCAGCCGATCTGCCTGAGCTTCCGGGCGAGAGCTACCGGCAGATTTTCGCCGAATGCCGCTCCCGTTTCGACAAGATCCTTCTGCATTACGGCCTGACTGATGGCGGCGGGTCGATTCCGTCCATGCAGCCGGTCAGCCTGGCGGAACTTGCCGAACTCGATGAATGGTTGCGGAAGCAGTGGGATACCTGTTCCGAAGATCAGGAGCAGATGCGCAAGTTGCGCGACGATCATCGTCGCACTGCGCAGATGCTCAAGGCGTTGGGACAATTCATGGATCTCAATATCGATCTTACCCTGTTGCAGAAGAACAGCCGGGTGCTGGACATCCGTGTCGGTACGTTGCCGCGTGCAAACACTCAGCGTTTCACTGAGGCGATCGGCATGGCCGGATATGTTGCCATCGAATTTTTCACCGGCCCGGAACAGGTGCATCTGATCATCGCCGGCACCACGGGACGTTCAGCCGAAATCGAGCGTGTGCTGCAAGCCGCAGGCTGGCGCATGACGGACATTCCCTCCGAATTTCGCGGGCGCCCGGCAGAGGTTCGTCAGGAGTTGACCCAGCGCATCGCTCGCCTGGAACAACAGCAAACCGAACTGCAGCGCAGTACGGATGCTGCGCAGAGCCAGTTGCGCGATCACTTGCTCGATGCCGGGAACCGGCTTGCGCGCGCCGCCCCGTTTGCCGAACTGGCAGTCCTGATGCGCGGACGCGGTAATCTGGTCATGGTCAGCGGCTGGATACCAAAAGGGCGAGCTGCCCAGTTGCATGCCATGCTGGAGCAGCGCTTCGGCGACCGCTTTGTGTTGCGCGCGCGCGACCCGCTCCCGGAGGAGCGCATGCGGGTTCCGTCGCTGATCAGCCATCACCGCTGGCTGCGTCCTTTTGCCAGCCTGGTGCTGAATTACGGTGTGCCGCGCTACGACGAGATCGATCCGACCGTGCTGTTCGCCCTTTCCTATGTGCTGATGTTCGGCATGATGTTCGGTGATGTGGGACAAGGCGCGACCATCGCTCTTGCGGGTGCTTTGCTGCGCCGGCGCCTGGGGCAGTATGCTGCGCTGGCGGTCGCGGCGGGCATCAGTTCTGCCTTTTTCGGACTGCTTTATGGCAGCGTATTCGGCTTCGAACAGTTGCTGCCGGCCTTGTGGATGCCGCCGCTTTCCGATCCCCTGCGCATGCTGGGCGTGGCGCTGGGCTGGGGGATAGGATTCATCGTTCTGGCCACGGCACTGACCATCCGCAACCGGATTGTCGCGGGGCGCATGCAGGATGCGCTGCTCGACAGCCACGGTGCGGCGGGACTTGCGCTGTATCTGGGGCTGGTGTTCGCGGGTTATCGCTATGCCACCGCAGGGGCGCCCGGGATCGGCACTTTGCTGCTGGTGTGCACATCCCTGGCCATGATCTTTGCCCATTCGTGGCGGCACAGCAGCGGTACCGCGACCTGGGAGCGGATACTGATCGCCCTGATGGAGGGCTTCGAGACTGTGATGGGCTATGTTTCCAACACGCTGTCTTTCCTGCGGCTGGCGGCATTCAGTCTCAACCATGTGGCGCTGACCATCGCCATATTCACCATCGGCAGCATGATGCATGCGACGGGATACTGGGTCAGCGTCGTGCTGGGCAATATCTTCATATTGGTGCTGGAGGGCGGCATCGTCGCCATCCAGACGCTGCGCCTGGAATACTACGAGGGTTTCTCGCGCTTTTTCAGCGGCGACGGGCGGGCCTTCCGGCCGCTCACGCTGGGGGGCAAGCGCGAGTGGGCAAGCTAGATTTCCCCTCCCCGATTTCTCAAGCACCCCTGCGGCGCATCAAGCCCGTGCGATGCATGTCTGGCGCGATCGATGGTTTCGTCTGAAATATATTGCAATAAACGTATTTGCGGTAGAATGCGCGCCATGCGTTGATGCATGGCGCGCATGTTTTTGCGAACGAATTTCAATTGGAAACGAGGAATGTTATGAAGAGCTATATTGCCGCACTGTTGGTTACCTTGTCATTGGTGGCTTGTGCATCCAGCAACAAGAACGATACATCCAAGTCGCCGTCCCAGGATGCGGCAAAACAGACGCAAGCGGATGCCGGCAGTGCCCAAGTGGCTGCGGCCGAGCAGGCACAACTGCTTCAGCAATTGAAGAAGGACAGCGTTTATTTCGACTATAGGGAAGCGGCTGTGAAATCCGAATTCGGCGAGGCGATCAAGAAGCAGGCTGAATTCATGCGCGCCCACAAGGGCGATACCGTAACCCTGGAAGGCAACTGCGACGAGCGCGGCAGCGCCAAATACAACCTGGCGCTGGGAAGTCGGCGCGCGGACGCGGTGAGCCGCCAACTGCAGCTTCTGGGCGTGCCGAAGGAACAGATCAGGCTGGTCAGCTATGGCAAAGACAAGCCGCGTTCCGCCTGTCATGACGAAAGCTGCTGGAAAGACAACCGCCGGGTGGATTTCAATCACAGTCTGAATCAGTGATTTGCAGAGCAGTGTCAGAGTTGGAGGGGCGCAAGCCCCTCTCTTTTTTGGAAGCGGGCGGTGACGCTGTCTTCTGATAGCCTGCCGTGTTTCCGGGGAGTGATTTGAATTCCTTCAAGAACTGGAAAAGCCATCTGGTCTTCTGGATTGGTGCCTGCGCGGTCGGTGTGGTCTCGATCCTGTTTGCGCTTGCCAGCAACCTGGCACAGACCCTCTTTCGCAAAGCCGTTTTCATTTCCCCGCTGCTTCCGGTGTTTGTCACGCCGATAGGTTTCGCGGCGGTGGTCTATCTGACACGGCGTTTTTTCCCGGCCGCACAAGGCAGCGGCATTCCGCAAACTATCGCCGCACTGGAAACTCCGTCTGCCGGTTTGCGCGATGCCATGCTCTCCTTGCGGGTAGCTGTAGCCAAGATATTCCTCACCATCCTGGGACTGCTATCGGGTGCTTCCGTAGGCCGAGAAGGGCCGACCGTGCAGATCGGGGCCTCGATCATGCATGTTCTCGGCCGGTTTGGGCATTACTCGCGCAACGAACTCGACAAGGGGCTGATCCTGGCCGGCGGTGCGGCAGGGATCGCGGCCGCCTTCAATACGCCGCTGGCCGGTATCGTGTTCGCCATCGAAGAGTTGAGTCGTGCATTCGAACAGCGCACCAGCGGTACGATACTGATCGCAGTGATCCTGGCGGGCATCGTGTCGCTGGCGATGCTGGGCAACTATGCCTACTTCGGTCACACCTCGGTCACTTTGGCATTGAACGGCGAATGGGCCGCCGTCGTCGCCTGCGGACTCGCTGGAGGCTTGCTGGGGGGCGCGTTCAGCCGCTTGCTGATCCTGTCCAGCCGCGGCTTGCCCGGCAGGGCCGGAATGATGATGCAAGAGAGGCCGGTGGTGTTTGCGATGCTGTGCGGCCTGCTCCTGGCGATACTTGGCATCGCTTCCGGCAGCACGATCTACGGAACCGGTTATGACGAGGCCAGAGGGATACTGGAGGGCACCCGGGCAACAGAGGGTTTCGGCTTCTACAAAATGCTGGCGACACTGGTCAGTTATCTGAGCGGAATCCCGGGCGGGATTTTCGCGCCTTCCCTGGCGGTGGGGTCGGGGTTTGGCGCGTCACTTGCCACGGTCATGCCGGATGTGCCCATGCAGGCCGTGGTGATCCTGGGCATGGTGGCGTATTTTTCGGGCGTGGTGCAGACCCCGATCACTGCTTTCGTGATCGTGATGGAAATGACGGACGACCACAATATGTTGCTGCCGCTGATGGCGGCCTCCTTTATTGCTTTCGGGGTATCGCGGATCGTTTGCCCGGTCTCGCTATATCAGGCCCTGGCGCAGAAGTTCCTTTCCGGCAAGGTTGCCGACGAGCCAGCCAGACCCGGCGCACCCTGACAAGCGCGGGTTTCATCTGCCATCCGGCAATCGGCGGAATATGCGGCGGCGAAGATGCCGTTGATCGGACAGGGCTCGCAACCGCAATGGTCGGCAGACGACCACGAGCCCCCGGCCTGCGTGCCAGATGATATATTTGCCAGACCTAGGAATCGCATCGGCTTGAACCAGGGAACTCAAATGAAAAAATTGCATGCTGTTGCATTCGTGCTGGCAATCCACCCCTTTGCCGCGATGGCCGCGGATCAGGCGCTGTACTATGCAGCCGCGGGTGCCGGCACCGGTGGCGCAAATTACAGTGTCGGGGCAGGGACGAATGTGGATGTGCTGGAAATCAGCTCGATCAATCTGGGCGGCGTCAATGGTAACGCTTCCGCCAGGTTCGCAGGCGTGTCGCTGGTCCAGAATGCCACCCCGGTGCATGATTTCAACCTGATGTTCCGCGTCGGCTTCGGCAGGACGACCACGACCTTTGCCAATGGCGCATCCACCATCAGGACGGGGTTCGGCAATGGCGTCATCTTCGGTCTTGGCGGACAGTACCAGTTAAACAGGCACCTGGCGTTCCGCAGCGAACTGAATCGCATCACTTATGCCGCCTCCGCCGACGGCAGGCTGGTCGGGATAAGCTATCCCGTATCGGTCAGCGCGCTGTTGAGCTTCTGATTCCCAGGATCGGCCGATCGTCGACGCGAACAGCCGGGCAGCGCCGGTGCGCATTTTGACTCTGCGCGGAACAAGGCGTAAGTTTGGCGCTCATGCGCGGTTCGAAGTGTTCTCCGGAATCGCAAGTATCGGGAAAACAGCGGGAAGGGGGCGGCATGAAATATCGCTTGCTGGGTCGTACTGGCCTGTATGTCTCGGAAATGTGTCTGGGTGCCATGACTTTTGGCGGAGACGGATTCTGGAAAGTCATGGGCGGCCTGGACCAGGCGGCGGTGAATGCGCTGGTCAAGCAGGCCTATGCTGCGGGCATCAATTTCATCGATACGGCCAACGTCTATTCCCTGGGGCAATCCGAAGCGCGCGTCGGTCAAGCCATCAAGGATCTGGGCTTGCCTCGCAGCGAGCTGGTGATCGCCACCAAGGCGACCGGGATCATGAACGATCTGCCCAACGGCCGGGGTCAATCGCGCTATCACCTGATGAATGAACTGGATGCCAGCCTGCAGCGCCTTCGGCTGGATCACATCGACCTGTATCAATTGCACGGTTTCGACCCGCTGACGCCGCTGGAGGAATCGCTGGCGACACTGAACGACATGGTGCGCTCGGGCAAGGTGCGCTACATCGGCCTGTGCAACATGGCGGCATGGCAGATCATGAAGGCTCTGTCGATCTCGGATGGCAAGGGCTGGGAGCGCTTTGCCAGCGTCCAGGCCTACTACACACTGGCCGGGCGCGACCTCGAACGGGAAGTCATTCCCTTGATCGGCGACCAGCAGCTGGGGCTGATGGTGTGGAGCCCGCTGGCGGGCGGATTGCTGAGCGGAAAATATGGCCGTGACGGCAAGGGGCCGGCTGGGAGCCGTCGCAACGAATTCGATTTCCCCGTCGTCGACAAGGAGCGCGCATTTGCCTGCGTGGACGTCATGCGTCCGATCTCGGCCAGGCATGGTGTGAGCGTTGCGCAGATCGCCCTGGCCTGGCTGCTGGCGCAACCGGTGGTGTCATCGGTCATCATCGGAGCCAAGACCGTGGAACAGCTGCATGACAATATCGCGGCGACGCAAGTGTGCCTGACCCCGGAAGAGCTGGCTGAGCTGGATAGAGTGAGCAGATTGCCGGCCGAATACCCGGGCTGGATGATGGAGTTGCAGGGGAAATACAGGGAGGTTCAGCCGGCGCGCACTTAGTGCCGGGAACATCGACAAGGCAGAGTACGTTTGCAACAGGGCAGTGGCAGTCAGGAGGAAGGCGAAAGAAGAATGTCCCCGCAGGTGCATCTCGCGCATGGAGGGACTCAACTCAGAACCGGCAACAGATCTTAACCAATCAAGGGGGGCATATGGAAAAGACTCGGGATGCTTGGAACGAAAACGGCGAACCTCGGAAGGTGCGCAGCATGGGATGGCGCGAGCTGTACCTGAAAGAGGACTGGTGGGCCATCTATCTGGGGTTGGGCATCATCATTGCCGCATATCTCTTCTTCATCAATGGCAGCAGCATCAAGTGGATCGCCATCAGTCCGGCGAAGTGGCATACCCCGGATGAAGCCTGGGCCAACTTCACCGGACATCTCAACCAGTATTTCATGCAGTTCGTCATGTGGTCTCTGATCTTCACGGTCAGCCTCAAGGCCCTCAGATTCAAGCTGTCCGAATTCCTGCCATCGTTCCTTTTCGTCTACGTCTTTTCCATCGTCATCTTCACCATCGGGGCATGGGACCAGGCGAGCCGCTACAATCTGGA
>JAJZUH010000027.1:0-2442 GCA_021847165.1 Pseudomonadota bacterium | reverse complement strand
CCGAAATTCGTGCTGGGTTTCTTCGCGGCCTCGGTGCTCATCACCGTGATCGCATCCGGCTACAGCCAGGCTGACTACAACAAGATCGTCAAACCGGAGCTCGTCGTCCCGATATTGAACCTGCGGACCTGGGCATTCATCTTCTGTTTCTTCAGCATCGGCCTTACCACCCGTTTTCGCGAGCTGGCCAGTGCCGGCATCAAACCTTTCCTGGCATTCACCAGCGGGGTGGTGGTGAACGTGATCCTTGGTTTCGTGCTGTCCACGATGGTGTTTGCGAATTACTGGTCCAACCTGCAACATTGATTTGCATGCGCATCCGGATACATCGTTGTGCCCGGAGATGCGCATGCGCCGCCATGGAGGTTGTCTGATGGCTGACGTCACCGAGCGGGCATGCTGTTTCAACTGCGCGCATTTCCGCAACTCGCCGGAATATCTGGAAAGCGTTTATCGGGGGCTGCAGACCATGAGCTCCGGACATGCTTCGGTCCGCAAGGACGACGGCATCTGCGTGCTGCACGATCTGTACCTGTCGGCCGATGCGCGATGCGACCAGTATATTTGCGGGTGAGTCGAGAGATGGCAATGTTCGCGTGAACGCTCTGCGGCAAGGCCGTCGTGGGCACCGCAGCGCCTGCACGGGGTGATCGTTGCGGGGAGTACAACCCGGACACGCATTTGTCGTAAGATTCGGGATACCGGAATTCAACAGGAAAGGATCAACCATGTACTGGCTCACTGCAATGATCGGCTTGAATCTGCTGCTTACCCTGGGCGTGGGCATCTATCTGGAATTCCGCCCGATGCGGGATGGCGCACGCGCGCAGCGCTGGTGGCGGGGGACGATGGCGGCGAACCTGCTGCTGTTCGTATCCGCCAGCATCGGGCTGCTGGCGTTGGGCATGCACGATGCGCTGGCGCAAGAAACGGCTGCCGCACATGGCGAGATATCCGTCGGTCTGGGGCTGGCATTGCTCGGAGCCGGCCTGCCGACCGGACTGGCGGCTTTCGGCGCCGGGCTGGCGGTCGGGCCGGTAGGCGCCGCATCTCTCGCCATCATCTCGGAGAAGCCGGAAATGTTCGGCCGTACCTTGATCTATCTGGGGCTGGCCGAAGGTATCGCCATCTATGGTCTGGTGGTCACCATCCTGCTGCTGGGCAAGATCGCATGAACATGATCCAGCCGTCAGCCGCCACCAGGCTGCCGAGCAGCCTGACCCCGGCGCGCATGATCGCCTTCGGCAGTGCCGCGCTGATGGAGGGGTTCGCCCTGATCGGTTTCGAGACCCATGTCGATCCCGCGGCGGAAACCATCGAAAGGCTGATGCATGAATTGATGCGCGATCAGCAGGGGGCGCTGGTGGTGATCGAGCAAAGCCTTGCGCGCAATGCCGGACGCAACCTGGCGCGTGCCCAGCGCGAGGGCGGCCGCATCATCATCACCGAAATACCGGAGATCCACTTGTCCGCCAGCTACCATTCGCGCGTGGAGAACCTGGTGCAGGAAGTGCTGGGAGCGACCGCGCTGGAGAACAGGGAATGAACGAGGCGGATCAGATCGGCGGCCTCGAGGCCGCGCTGACCGAGCGTGCCAACAAGCTGGCAGCGGAGTATCTGGAGTATGCCCGCCAGACGCATGAACAGATACTGGCCGACGGCAAGATGCGCCTGCATCTGGAGGAGGAGCGCGAAGTGCTTGCCGCCAAGGCCCACGCCGAACGGATATACCAGCAGCAGGTGCAGGCGGCGGAATTGCAGCTCCATGCGGAGCTGGACCGCCTGCGCATCCAGCTGGTCCAGTCGGTGCTGGATCGCCTTCCCGAACGCCTTGCCCAGCTGGCCGCCGACGAACAGCGTTATCTGCCGCTCCTGCGGGTGTGGCTGCGCGAAGGTGCCCAGGCCATGGAGCGCGACGAACTGGTGGTGCAGGTCAATCGCCGCGACTGGCAGCGCCTGCAAGCGGGCTGGGACGATTTTGCCCGGCAGGCCGTGCCGGACAAGAAAGTGCGGCTGTCGGCCGAAACCATCGAGTGTTCCGGCGGCATGCTGCTCGTCAGTGCGGACAACGACATCCGTTTCGACAATACCTTCGAAGGTCGCCTGGAGCGGATGAGCGAGACTATGCAAACCACCATCAATGAACGGCTGGGTCCGGTCGCGCAGGAGGCACATGGAAGGTAAGGTCGTCGAAGTCAACGGGCCGCTGGTCACGGTGCAGCTGGCCGATGTGCGCACCGGCGAGCAGGTCAGGATAGGCCGGCTCGAGTTGATGGGCGAGGTGATCGCCCGCCATGGCGAACGTGCATTGGTGCAGATGTACGAACCCACCGAATCGCTGCGCCCCGGCGAGCCGGTCACCGCACTCGGTCATCCCTTGTCGGTAGAGTTGGGGCCGGGATTGCTGGGGGGCATTTTCGATGGCGTGCAGCGCCCCCTGCT
>JAJZUH010000192.1 GCA_021847165.1 Pseudomonadota bacterium | reverse complement strand
CTACTGGCAAGCCTCGCATTCGGGGTTGTCGATCGAGCAGAATTTAGCTTCTTCTACCACCGGCGCAGCGGACACTTCACCATCGGCGACATTCGATACCGCATTCAAAGTTCCCGCACGCGAGGTAGACTTCTCCGCCGAGGTCGCCCCCAAGGCACGCAAGTAGTATGTTGTCTTCAAACCGCGCACCCATGCCAGCTTATATGTTTCATCGAGCTTGCGACCCGACACGCCCGACATGTAGATATTGAGCGATTGTGCCTGGTCTATCCATTTCTGGCGACGCGAAGCCGCTTCGATCAACCATTTCGGCTCGACTTCGAATGCGGTCGCATACAACTCGCGCAGTTCTGCCGGAATGCGGTCAATTTTCGACAAGCTACCATCGAAATACTTAAGATCGGCAATCATCACCTCATCCCACAATCCCAGCGCCTTCAGGTCGCTCACCAGGTGATCGTTGATGACGGTGAACTCACCGGAGAGGTTCGATTTCACAAAGATGTTCTGGTATGTCGGCTCGATACACGCAGAAACGCCGATGATGTTCGAGATGGTAGCCGTCGGCGCGATGGCCACACAGTTGGAATTGCGCATGCCGTACTGCTGGATACGGGAACGTAGCGCATCCCAATCCATGCTGGACGACATGTCCACCTCAACAAAACCGCCGCGCTGCTCACGCAGCAGGCTCAGACTGTCCTGCGGCAATATGCCGCGGTCCCACAGGCTACCACGATAGGTAGCATAACGGCCCCGCTCTTCCGCCAGTTCGGTCGATGCCCAATAAGCGTAGTAGCAGACCGCTTCCATGGAGCGATCGGCAAATTCAACCGCCGCCTCGGACGAATAGGGGATGCGCAATTCATGCAGGCAATCCTGAAAGCCCATGATGCCCAGACCGACGGGACGATGCTTGAGATTGGAGTTGCGCGCCTTGGCGACTGCGTAGTAGTTGATATCGACCACGTTATCCAGCATGCGCATGGCCGTGCTCACGGTACGCTTCAGTTTGTCATGATCGACCTGCCCTGCTTTGGCATGCCCCTTGGGGAACAGGTGCGCTGCCAGATTGACCGATCCGAGGTTACATACGGCGATCTCGCTATCGGATGTATTCAGCGTGATCTCGGTGCACAGGTTGGAACTGTGCACCACGCCCACATGCTGCTGGGGACTGCGGATATTGCAAGGATCCTTGAAAGTGATCCAGGGATGGCCGGTCTCGAACAGCATGGTCAGCATCTTGCGCCAGAGCGATTGCGCTGGCACTTTCTTGAACAGCTTCAGTTCGCCGTTGGCGACTTTGGCCTCATAACCAAGATAGGCCTTTTCGAATTCAGCACCGAATTTGTCATGCAGATCCGGACAAGTCGAGGGCGAAAACAGTGTCCATTCGCCACCTTCCATCACACGCTTCATGAACAGGTCGGGAATCCAGTTCGAGGTATTCATGTCATGCGTACGACGGCGGTCATCGCCGGTGTTCTTGCGCAATTCCAGGAATTCTTCAATATCGAGGTGCCACGTCTCCAGATAGGCGCACACCGCCCCCTTGCGCTTGCCCCCCTGATTCACCGCTACGGCGGTATCGTTCACCACTTTCAGAAAGGGCACCACACCTTGCGATTTGCCATTGGTACCCTTGATATGGCTGCCCAGCGCACGCACATTGGTCCAGTCGTTACCGAGGCCACCCGCAAACTTGGACAGCAGGGCATTCTCTTTCAGCGCCTCATAGATACCATCAAGATCGTCTGCCACCGTAGTCAGGTAGCAGGAAGACAACTGCGAGCGGCGGGTGCCGGAGTTGAACAGCGTCGGCGTCGAGCTCATGAAATCGAAGCTGGACAACAGGCGATAGAACTCGATGGCACGCTCTTCGCGATTGATCTCATTCAGGCTCAACCCCATCGCCACGCGCATGAAGAACGCCTGTGGCAACTCGATCCGCTTGCCATCCACGTGGAGGAAATAGCGGTCATATAATGTCTGCAACCCGAGATAATTAAATTGCAGATCGCGCGAAGCATCAAGCGCCCTGCCAAGACGATCCAGATCAAAATGAGCCAATTCTTCGTTCAGCAGCTCAGCTTCAATGCCTCGTTTGATGAATTTCGGGAAATATTCCACATATCGCGCAGCCATATCAGCTTGCGCAATCTCCTCCCCGAGAATCTCGCAAAAAATGTTATCCAGCAACAAGCGCGCCGTGACATAACTGTATGCGGGATCCTGCTCGATCAACGTACGCGCAGAAAGGATGGCGCACTTGCGCACCTCTTCGATGGCGACGCCATCGTACAAGTCTTTCAATGTCAGCTTCAGAATCTTCTCGGCATCGACAGCATCCCCCAACCCGACGCAGGCAGACTGGATTTGCGCCACCAGTTGCGCCACATCCAGCGGACGAATCGCTTCGCCGTCCTTCACGTTCAACACAGGCGCCGTTTCGGCTTCCTTCTTGGCTTTGCCGCGCTCGCGCGTCCGCTGTTCTCGGTAAAGCACATATGAGCGCGCCACATCGTGCTCTCCGGAGCGCATCAGGGACAATTCGACCTGATCCTGGATATCCTCTATATGCAAGGTTCCCCCATGCGGCTGGCGCCGAACCAGCGCATTCACCACATTCGCCGTCAGTTGCTCAACCAGCTCGCGCACCCGCGCCGATGCTGCGCCTTGCCCGCCGTTCACCGCAATGAAAGCCTTAGTCATGGCAATAGAGATTTTTGCGGGTTCGAACGCAACAACCGAACCATTGCGACGAATCACTTTATATTGATCTAATGGCAGACTGCTGGAGGATGCGACAGATTCGGAATCTTGATGCACGAGCATGGATGTAACAGATGAAGAAACACTTTCAGAAGCAAGCAACATACAACTCCCCTTTAATTGCTTGAGCCGGATCAGCATTCAAGCCAACACGACTGAAAAATCAAAAACCACTACATCTAGTGGTACACCCTGTGAATTGGAACTAATTCTAGTGCATCACTGGATTTATGCAAGAAGAATTTTGGCCTATATCTTTTTCACTTTTTCTTTGC
>JAJZUH010000191.1 GCA_021847165.1 Pseudomonadota bacterium | reverse complement strand
GCCTGCATCTGTTCGTCCACGCTCTCCAGCTGGTTCATGCGATGGCGGAACACGGCCGAACCCGGCAGGCCCTTGGTGTACCAGGAGATGTGCTTGCGCGCCACGCGCAGCCCGGTATGCTCGCCGTAGAAATCGTACAGGTCGTGCATATGCGCGATCAGCACGTCCTGTATCTCGCCGACGTGCGGCGCAAGCAGGTGCGTGCCGGTCTGCAGGAAATGCTCGATCTCGCGGAACAGCCAGGGTCGACCCTGTGCGGCACGGCCGATCATCACCGCATCGGCACCGGTGTGCTGCAGCACGAAGCGCGCTTTTTCCGGGGTGGTGATGTCGCCGTTGGCGATGATGGGGATGTTCACTTCCGCCTTTACCGCGCGGATGGTGTCGTATTCGGCATCGCCGGTGTAAGCGCAGGCTCGCGTGCGGCCATGGATGGCCAGGGCCTGGATACCGCTGGATTCGGCGATGCGCGCGATGTTGACCGCATTGCGGTTGGCCTTGTCCCAGCCGGTGCGTATCTTCAGGGTGACCGGCACCTCCACCGCGCCGACCACCGCCTCGAGGATCTCGGCCACCAGTTTCTCGTTCTGCATCAGCGCGGAACCCGCCATCACATTGCAGATCTTCTTGGCCGGGCAGCCCATGTTGATATCGATGATCTGCGCGCCGTGATCCACGTTGTAGCGAGCAGCCTGCGCCAGCATGGCAGGATCGGCGCCGACGATCTGCACCGAGATCGGGTCGACCTCGCCTTCGTGGTTGGCGCGGCGTTTGGTCTTTTCGGAACCGTACAGCAGGGAATTGGAAGCCACCATCTCGGACACCGCCATGCCAGCGCCCATGCGCTTGCACAGCATGCGGAACGGCCTGTCGGTCACACCCGCCATGGGGGCGACGACAAGGTTGTTTTTCAGTTTATAGCGTCCGATCTGCATGGCGATTTCCGAAGGGGGCGGCGATTATAAATTAATCAATCCGCCCATGCTATGATGCGCAGAGATTTTTCTGCAAACGGGCATCGACATGGACTTCGATATCGTTATCATCGGCGGCGGACTGGTAGGGGCCAGCCTGGCCTGCGCGCTCCGGGACAGCGGCCTGCGCCTGGCATTGATCGAAGGCCAGCCCTTGCCCAGACTCGATTCCAGCTGGGATAGCCGGATTTACGCATTCACTCCCGGCAATGTGGATTTTCTGCACGAATGTGGTGCATGGCAACGCCTGGATGCGTCACGCGTACAGCAGGTGGAAGAGATGCGCGTGTTCGGCGATGCCGGCTCCAGGCTGAATTTCAGCGCCTACGAGATTGGGGCGCCGGAGCTGGCCTTCATTCTGGAAAGCCGCTTGTTGCAACACGCACTATGGCAAGGCCTGGAAGCACAGGGCAACCTCACGCTGCTGCACCCGGCGCAATGCGCGGAGCTTGCGCTACAGGAAGACGCCGCCCGCCTGCGCTTGCAGGACGGCCGCGAGATCCGCGCCAGGCTGGTCGTCGGTGCGGACGGCCGCGATTCCTGGGTGCGCCATCAGGCGGTCATGCCGGAAGCCCCCACGCCGTACCATCAGCACGGAGTGGTCGCCAACTTCAGCATCTCCAAGGCACATCGCGGCATCGCATATCAATGGTTCCAGCCCGACGGCATCCTCGCACTGCTGCCGTTGCCGGGCAGACGCATCTCCATCGTCTGGTCGGTCAGCCCGGAGAAGTCGGCCGAATTGCTGGCGCTTACTCACGAAGCATTCTGCGCTCGCGTATCCGAGGCTTCGAACCACACGCTGGGCGAATTGCAGGTCATCACTCCGCCGGCCGCCTTCGCCCTGCGCGTGCTCAACCTGGCACACCTGACCAAGCCGCGACTGGCGCTGATCGGCGATGCCGCCCATAACGTGCATCCGCTCTCGGGACAGGGCGTGAACCTCGGCCTGCGCGATGTGCGCGAACTGGCAAAGGTATTGTCGCAGCGCGGCGCCCTCGATTGCGGCGATATCAGCCTGTTGCGGCGCTACGAAAAAGCCCGCCAGGGCGATATCATGTCCATGCAGCTCACCACCGATACGCTGAAGAACCTCTTCGTCAACGACAACCCGCTGCTGCGCGCCTTGCGCAACGTCGGCCTCGACGCGACCAACCGGATCGTGCCGCTGAAGAAGATGCTGGCGCGCCACGCACTCAACTGATTCTTTCCTCAAGGATGTAACATATGTTCAGAACCCTGCTGTTATTGCTGCTCTCCGTTTCTCTGGCCCACGCTGCCGAAACCGACAAGACGGCCGCCGCCATCAAGGACACGCTGCTCAAGAACTACGAACAACTGATCGGCCCGGTCGACCAGGTCAACAAATCGCCGATTCCCGGTTTGTACGAGGTGGTGACAGGGGATCACATCTTCTATACCGACAAGACCGCGCAGTACCTCATCGATGGCAGCATGTTCGACCTGAAGGCAAGGCGCAACATCACCCAGGCGCGCGCGCAGAAATTGTTCGCGGTCGATTTCAGCAAGTTGCCGCTGGAACTCGCCGTGAAGAAGGTCAAGGGTGACGGCAGCCGCAAGATGGCCTATTTCGCCGATCCGAATTGCGGTTTCTGCAAGAAGCTGGAGCACGAACTGGAAAGCGTGAGCAACGTCACGCTATACCTCTTCCTTTATCCCATCTTCCCGGGCTCTCCGGAAAAGGTGCAGGCGATCTGGTGCAGTCCCGATCCGGCCAAAGCCTGGGACGACCTCATGCTGAAGGGCATACAACCGGCAGCCGCCAAGTGCGATGCTCCCACCGACAAGGTAATGGCGCTGGGCAGGAACCTCAAGGTGAACGGTACGCCAGCTCTGGTGTTCGCCAATGGGGTGGTGAACCCCGGTTACCTGCCTGCCGCCGAGCTGGAAAAAGCGCTGGATAACAACAAATAGGCGTTAACTGCAGAAAATCGTGAGCAACCTGTTCCGGCACATCGCCACACTGAGTGCCACCCTGTGGGTGGGCGGCATGTGGATGCTCGGCTACGTGGCCGTACCTGCGTTGTTCAGGTGGCTGCCCGACCGCCAGCTGGCTGGCATGGT
>JAJZUH010000190.1 GCA_021847165.1 Pseudomonadota bacterium | reverse complement strand
CTGGAACTGCAACAGGAAAGCGCGCTTGCGGCTGCCGACCTGCGGCTGGCCGCAGGCGCTTCAGCACTCGATGCCCCGGAAGGATACAAGCCATGATCGCCGCACTCATTCGTTTTTCACTCATCCAGCGGCTGATGCTGCTGCTTGCCGCCGCCGCACTGACGGCCGGTGGCCTGCTGGCCTTTAATACGCTGCCCATCGATGCCTTCCCCGAAATCTCGCCGCCGCAGGTGCAGGTCATCGTCAAGGCGCCGGGACTCGCGCCCACCGAAGTGGAATCGCGCATCACCTTTCCCATCGAGATGGAGATGCAGGGATTGCCGCGCCAGAAGACGCTGCGCTCCACGACCAAATATGCGCTGACCAACATCGTCATCAACTTCGAGGACGGCACCGACATCTACTGGGCGCGCCAGCAGGTGACCGAGCGCCTGACCCAGGCCCGCGCGGCGCTGCCCGCCGGTGCCGAGGTGGTGCTTGCCCCGATCGCCACGCCGCTGAGCGATATCTTCATGTACCGCGTCAAGGGCGAAGGCTTGAGCAACACCGAGCTGCGCACTATCCAGGACTGGATCATCCGCCCGCAGTTGCGCACCGTGGACGGCGTGGCCGATGTCAACGCGCTCGGCGGCGAGGTGCGCGCCTTCGAGGTGATCCCCGCTCCGGACAAGCTCGCCGCGCAGGGGCTCGACATCGACGAACTGTCGCGGGCAATCGAGCGCAACAACCGCAATGCCGGCGGCGACCGCATCAACCGCGAGGGCAAGATGCTGCTGGTGCGCACCGAAGGGCAACTGCGAACGGAGGACGACATCCGCCGCATCACCGTGGTGACGCGCAGCGGCACGCCGATCCGCGTGGGCGACGTAGCCAGCGTGCGCATCGGTTCGCTCATCCGCTTCGGCGGCGCTACCGCCAACGGGCAGGGCGAGGTCGTGACCGGCCTGACGCTGCTGCGCATGGGGGCGAACAGCCGCACGGTCGTCGAGGCGGTCAAGGCAGAGATCAAACGGATTGCGCCCACGCTGCCGCCGGGTGTCACCATCGAGCCGTACTACGACCGGGCCGATCTCATCAATGCGGCGGTCTGGACAGTGGAGAAGGCGCTCGGCGAGGCGGTGGTGCTGGTGGTGCTGGTGCTCATCGTGCTGCTCGGCAACCTGCGCACGGCGCTCACCGTCGCCCTGATCCTGCCGCTGTCGGTGCTGTTCACGCTGATCCTGATGCGCCTCACCGGCATCTCCGCCAACCTGATGTCGCTCGGCGGTCTGGCCATCGCCATCGGCATCCTGGTCGATGCGGCGGTGGTGGTGGTGGAGAACATCCACACCCAGCTTGCGCATGCGCCCAAGGGCGTGAGCCGCCTGCACCTGGTTTACCGCGCCACGCTGGAAGTGGCCGCGCCGGTGATCTCGGGCATCCTGATCATCATCATCGTGTTCCTGCCGCTGCTCAGCCTCACCGGACTCGAAGGCCGGATGTTCGCGCCGCTCGCGCTCACCATCGCCTTCGCGCTGATCGGCTCATTGGTGCTGTCGCTCACGGTGATCCCGGTGTTCGCCAGTTTCCTGATGCGCGGCGGAGCGCACGAGGACGGCCGTGTGCTGGCGGTGGTCAAGCGCGCCTATCTGCCGGTAATGCGCTGGGCACTGGCACATCGGGGCATCGCCGTTGGCGGCGCGCTGCTGGCGCTGGCTGGCGCGGTTGCGCTGTTCCCGTATATCGGCAAGGAATTCATGCCGACGATGGACGAGGGCACGCCGATACTCAGTCTGGAGAAAGCCTCGGACATTTCGCTCGAAGCCTCGCTGGCGATGGATGCGCCGATCCAGAAGGCGGTGCTGCAAATACCGGAGATCACCGGCATAGTCTGCCGCAGCGGTGCGGACGAGTTGCGGCTCGATCCGATGGGGTTCTACCAGACGGATTGCTTTCTCCAGACCAGGCCGCGCGCTGAATGGACAATGAGCCTGGAAGAGCTGCACGACAAGCTGCGCGAGAAACTGGAGGACTTTAAAGATGTCGAGGTCGGCTTCACTCAGCCCATCGACATGCGCGTGTCGGAGATGCTGACCGGCGCGCGCGCCGCCGTCGCGATCAAGCTGTTCGGCGACGACTTTGCAGTGCTGGAAGAGAAGGCCGGGCAGATCGAAGAGATCGTCAAGCGCACGGTTGGCGCAAGCGATGTGTTCCGCGCGCGCCTTTCCGGCCAGGGCTATGTCAAGGTGGACATCCGCTCGGAACGGCTGGCGCGCTATGGCCTCAACAACGAAGACGTGAACCGGGTGGTGGAAATGGCCGTCGGCGGAACGGTGGCGACCGAGATCATCGAGGGCAACCGCCGCGCTGGCGTGCTGGTGCGCTACCCGGAGACCGCGCGCGCCTCGCCGCAGGCCATCGAACGGCTGATGGTCAAGACGGCCAGCGGTGCGCTGGTGCCGCTCGGCCTGGTCGCCGACGTGAGCGAGGTGGACGGCCCGGTGCTGATCCAGCGTGAATCGAGCCGGAGACAGGTAACGGTGCGCAGCAACGTCGAGGGGCGTGATGTCGTAGGCTTTGTGGACGAACTGCGCGCCGCCATCGAACGCGAGGTCAAGCTGCCGCCCGGCTACGCCGTCGTCTATGGCGGGCAGTTCGAGAACCAGCAGCGTGCGGCGGCTCGTCTCGGGCTGGTGGTGCCGGTGTCCATCGTGCTCATCTTCTTCATGCTGTTCATGACCTTCCGCTCGGTGCGGCAGGCCGGACTCGTCATCCTGAACATCCCGTTCGCGCTGATCGGCGGCGTGGTGGGTCTGTACGTTTCCGGGCTTTATCTTTCGGTGCCGGCCTCCATCGGTTTCATCACGCTGTTCGGCGTGGCAGTGCTGAACGGCGTCGTCATGGTGAGCTACTTCAACCAGTTGCGCGCCAGCGGACGCACGGTGTTGCAAGCGGTGCAGGAAGGTGCAGAACGCAGATTGAGGCCTGTGCTGATGACGGCATTGATCGCTTCGTTGGGGCTCGTGCCCATGCTGCTCGCCAGCGGCCCCGGTTCCGAATTGCAGCAACCGCTGGCCGTGGTGGTGATCGGCGGA
>JAJZUH010000189.1 GCA_021847165.1 Pseudomonadota bacterium | reverse complement strand
GCGCTGGTGCAAGCCTGGCGGTAGATGTAATCCTGCACATCGCCGGCGGCGAATACGCCGTCGATGCTGGTTGCCGTGGCATTGCCATGGCGGCCGCCGCGCGTGACGATGTAGCCGCTGTCCATCTCCAGTTGTCCGGCGAAGATGTCGGTGTTCGGTTTGTGGCCGATGGCGACGAACACCCCGGCTAGTTTGATTTCCTGGGTGGCGCCGGTTTGCACGTTTTTGATGCGCATGCCGGTAACGCCGCTGTCGTCGCCGAGCACTTCATCCAGGGTCTGATGCAACTGCAGGGTGATCTTGCCTTCCTTCACCTTCTCCATCAGATGATCAACCATGATGCGCTCGGCGCGGAAGGTGTCGCGCCTGTGCACCAGCGTGACATGCCGGGCGATATTGGCCAGGTACAGCGCTTCTTCCACGGCGGTATTACCGCCACCGATGACGGCCACGTCCTGGTTGCGGTAGAAGAAACCGTCGCAGGTGGCGCAACCGGAAACACCCTTGCCCATGAATGCCTCTTCGGACGGCAGGCCCAGATATTGGGCCGATGCACCGGTGCAGATAATCAGCGCATCGCAGGTGTAGCTGCCCGCATCGCCGATCAGCAGGAACGGTTTCTGTTGCAGTTTCGCGGTATGTATATGGTCGAAGATGATCTCGGTATTGAAGCGCTCGGCATGTTGCTGGAAGCGTTGCATCAATTCCGGCCCCTGTACGCCGTTCACGTCGGCAGGCCAGTTGTCCACTTCGGTCGTGGTCATCAACTGGCCGCCTTGCGCCATGCCGGTGATGAGTACCGGCTTGAGATTGGCGCGGGCGGCATAAACTGCGGCAGTGTATCCGGCGGGACCGGAGCCGAGGATGATGAGGCGGTGATGCTGTGCGGGTTTTTCCATGGTGACAAAAATGCGTTTCCTAGGGTGAGAACGGGTTGAAATTTAACAGTGAGCGGGCGTGCTGTCGAGTAGAATGCGCCAACCATGAAGCCTGATGCGCCATGAAAAAAACGTTATTCCTTGCTCTTCTGTTCATCCAGTGCACTGCACATGCCGCCGATCTTCCGGGCATTCCGGCCTTTATCGATGAGATGGTGACAAAACATCATTTCAAGCGCGAAGAATTGCAGCAGGCTTTCAGCCGCGCCGAATATAAACCGGAAGTAATTGATTCCATCACCAAACCCGCGATCCTCAAACCCTGGATCGAATACCGCCCGAGCTTCATCAATCCGCAACGCATCGATGGCGGGGTGCAGTTCTGGCAGAAGTATGCGGAGGTTCTGAAGCGTGCCGAGCAGCAATACGGCGTGCCGCAGGAGATCATCCTAGGCATCCTGGGTGTGGAGACCGCCTATGGGCGCAATCCGGGGCGTTTTCGCGCACTGGATGCGTTGACTACCCTGGCCTTCGACTATCCGCGCCGCAGCGATTTCTTCCGCGACGAACTCGAACAATACCTGTTGTTGGCCCGGGAGCAGGGATTTGACCTGCTGTCCATCCAGTCTTCCTATGCCGGAGCCCTTGGCATACCGCAATTCATGCCCAGCAGTTATCGGCGCTACGCCGTGGATTTCAACGGCGACGGCAAGATCGACATCATGAACGAGCCTGAAGATGCCATCGGCAGCGTCGCCAATTATCTCAGGCAGTACGGCTGGCGCATCAGCGAACCGGTGGCGCTGCTGTGCAAGGTCGACGACGAAAAGCGCCTCGGCGTCATCGGAGAGGCGCGCCCCTATATGGTCTGGCGCGACGCCGGGGTGGTACCAGTGAAGAAGCAGGAGGGATTCCTGCCGCCCGCCTGGCTGCTCGACTTCACGGCGGAATCGGGCAAGGAGTACTGGCTGGTGTTCAGCAACTTCAACGTCATCATGCGCTACAACAACAGCAACTTCTATGCGATGTCGGTCTACCAGCTGGCCGATGCCATCCGCCAGGCGCATGATTGACCAAGGCGCTAGTTAAGGATGCGCCGCGCACCATCGTAACGCGTTTGCCAATAACGTAGCTGCATCTCTTCGGTGCGCACGCGCTCCCCGCTTCTCGGTGCGTGCACGAATTTTCCGTCACCCACATATATTCCGACATGCGAGAAGGATGCATGCTGGGTGTTATAGAAAACCAGATCGCCCGGATTCAGTTGTTCCCGCTCGATTGGCGTGCCGACCTGGCTGATCTCGCGGCTGGTGCGCGGCAGCGAAATGCCCAGCGCATGGCGATAGACATGGTCGACGAAACCGCTGCAATCGAAGCCGGCCGCAGAGTTGCCGCCATAGCGATACGGGGTATCCGCCAGGCTTACCGCATACATCACCAGATCGTTCACCTGGTCGTCGGAAGCGGCGAATTGCCGGGTCGGTGCTGTGCTGCAGGCGGCCAGTAGCAGGGAAATGGAAACCAGCAACAGTCTTTTCATGGGCGCAATTTAAGCCCGCGCAGCGCGGACTGTAAAGCCGGACTGGCGAATTGCTGAAATTGACCGTATCCGGAGTCGGGGCTATGCCCCCTCACTCTGGTATAAAATGAACGCTTTCAAAATCAGCAGGAGCAGACAATGAGCTTTACTGAAGCCGACGTACAGAATGCGTTGAAGAATCTGACCGACCCCAACACGAAAAAAGATTTTGTCAGCGGCAAATCCGTGAAGAACATCAAGGTCGCCGGTGCCGACGTGTCGCTGGATATCCTGCTCGGCTATCCGGCCAAAAGCGTGCTGGACGAGATCCGGAAGCTGGTCGAAACGCATCTGAAATCGGCCCTGCCCGGTGTCGGCAAGATCAGCGCCAGTGTAAGCAGCAAGGTGGTTCCGCACGCGGTGCAGCGCGGCGTGAAACTGGTCGATGGGGTGAAGAACATCATCGCTGTGGCGAGCGGCAAGGGCGGCGTCGGGAAGAGCACCACAGCCGTGAACCTGGCCCTGGCCCTGGCCGCCGAAGGCGCTCGCGTCGGCATGCTGGATGCCGACATTTACGGACCTTCGCAGCCGACCATGCTGGGGATCAGCGGACGCCCGGTCTCCAAGGACGGCAAATCCATGGAGCCGATGGAAGGACATGGTTTGCAGGCGATGTCGATCGGGTTCATGA
>JAJZUH010000026.1 GCA_021847165.1 Pseudomonadota bacterium | reverse complement strand
CACCGAGCTCTGCATAGAAGCTTTCGTCATCCGAAAAATGTTTGCCTTGATTGGATTTGAATGTCATATCCATGATTGAACCTCCTGTGGTCACAGTTGGCTCGAGAAACGATCGCTAGTCTTGCGGCCGCCACTTCCACCCCGAGCAGCAGAAATGTAATTGAACACTGCCATAACCAAGAAATTAAGTCAAGTATTACCAGCCTGCAAAACCCACTGGAAATAATGAAGTCCAACAGCCTTTTATAACCTATGCAAGGTGAATTGAGCGCAGCGACCAAACTGGCAAGCATCCGTATGTGTCATTACACATCGTGCATTCATGAAAATTAATTTAGCAAAACCACTTGCTTGCCGAATCGATCCACTGGAAACTTTTCCAATTGCAACAAGTCGGACTCAGCGCAATGCATAACATGCGATACTGCAAACATGAAATTTGAAAATCGATAACGCACTTTCGCATGACCGCACTACATTGAAACCAGACCTAACCAGAGGAGCCGATCTTGCCTGACAATCTTAATGAAGAACTGTATACGCAACACAAGAAACGGGCAGAGAAATCCCTGAAGAAATTAATTGTCGTGCTGGCAGCATTGTTCCTGCTGATTGTCATCGCTTCCTTCTTTGTGTGATCCGTACTTGAGGATCTGATATCTGCGGTACAAAGGCTGCATCCATCCTGGCAGTTAATCCTGATACAGATATTTTTATGATGCCTGGGCCTTCCAGGCCAACACAAGAGGGGGGTTCCTGGACACGACAGGAGTTTCTCCACTGGGCACTCCCACAACGATTGGCGCAATCACCGAATATTCGCTTGGGATATCAAGCAACTCGGTCTTCACCTTGCTGCCATTCAAGGCAACAACGGATGAGCCGATGACACAACTGCCCAGTCCCATTTCACAAGCCACCAGCATCAGATTCTCTGCCGCAAGCCAGCAATCGGCAGTCACAAATGGCCCGGAATGCTTGGCACAAATCACGATCAACGTTCCCGCACCATGGAAAACATCCAGTTCCGGCCTGGTGACACCATAGTCGGAACCATGCGCCACCGGACGATGGGAGTCGTCAAGAACACCCGCCAGAACAACATTGGATAATTGCTTCAGCAACCGTCTGTTCTGCACCACCACAAATGCCCATGGTTCCTGATGCATGGCCGTCGGTGCATGCACAGCAGCTTCGAGCAGCGTCTCGATGGTCGTACGGGACAATGATTTCGGAGCATAAGCACGCACGCTGCGTCGTGCGAGAATAGCTTCGAACAGGTTCTTGCCACGACACCCCTCGCTCAGACTGTCCATACTCACCCCCCAAAAAGCGCAGCGATGCAAAGTAGCATCAAATAGCTTGAGCAGAGAATCCGTACGAGTACTTACCAACCATCAGTTCTGGTGCGATTGAGCGATCTGGACAATACGTGCAAGCTCGAGCAGATTGGCGGCTTCCATCTTATGCATGACATGAGCGCGGTGAATTTCAACCGTACGGAAACTGATAGCGAGCCGTTGTGCGATTTCCTTGCTGGTAAGTCCTGCGACCGCCAGCAGCAGCACCTCTTTCTCGCGCTCCGTAAGCGATGCGAAGCGTGAAATCACGATCCGATATTCTTCGGACTGTTTCTTTATTTGGGCACTTTGCTGCAAGGCTTCTTTTACCCGATCGAGCAATATTGAACCCTTTACAGGCTTGGTCAGGAAGTCTATCGCTCCGGCCTTGATGGTACTCACCGTTGTCTGGATAGTGCCATGTCCGGAAAGAAAGATGACAGGAAGCAGCACGCCTCGCTGATGCAATTCCTGCTGGAGCATGGGCCCCGTGATGCCAGGCATGCTGACATCGACAATCATGCATCCGGCACACTGATTAATCGCACCTTGTACGAGGGGACTGCGCTTGTCGACGAAAGGACATTCGGCGCAGTTCGGAATACACAGATTGAGAAAATCCTCCGCACACGAAAACGTGACGACAGAATAACCAGCGGTATCGAGCAGCACAGCAAGGGAATCGCGCACATCTGCGTCATCATCCACGACGAACACCCTGCCCCGGCTACTCATGACACCCGCGTCCGCAAAAAATTATGGGAAATCTTGCGGGGCATGACAGCGCAAACATCTGTCATGCAGTTCAGGCTCCCATCAATAAGCGGACACGCATGCACCGAGCGCATGGCCGAGCGGAACGGCTCATTGCGACATGCAACATGTTCGCGGACAGCAACAGATTCAACAAGCTCAGCCATGCCTCGCTCCTCGAAGTCGGCAATCATCGATGTGCTTAGACTACCGCATGAATGCAGGCCTTCCGCTCACCCAATTCCACACATGGCTTGAGGAGAAAGGCTCGCCTTACCGAGAAAAGATTAACATGGAATTCCAAGCACCTTCCCATATTTCTTGAAGCGTGCGAATTTTTCGCGGCTTACAAATGTTTCTTGCGCAATCGCCTTGCTTGATGACCTTTTGCTTCGCATATAATTTGCGGCACCGAACGCGAAATCTGAAGAGCGCGGCTCTATAGGCAATGCTGGCCGGACCTTGATTTGGCGTTTTTTACGCAATCTCGTCCAACAAGGGACACGCAATGATCCACCTCAAGCTATGCAACCGGACAAGCATGGTTCGGCCTTGCCCAACCGCCGGGGTTTAAGGCGCTGCAACACAATGCCACGGAAAAATGTGGCACCAATCGCTTAATGGGATGCGCTGAAGGAGAATGATGATGCAGCGACAGCTGGCAGCCGTTGTGGCTTTGTTGTTTGCCCTGTTCGCGGGCGGCTGCGCCATCGTCCCTCAGGAGCCTCCCAGCCGTTTCACGCTTGCGCACGACGAGTTCTATGCCAAGGTCAGGACCATTGCCATCGCACCGTTGACCGCCCCTGCGGACCTGACAGATCCTGAGCCGGTCGCAGGAAAGTTCGAGCCATTGATCGCAGCCATACTGCGCGACGCCGGATACGATGTGGTGCCGTCGCAGGAGTATGCAGCATTATTCGAACAGGCGAAGGACAAGCAGGGCGGTTATTTCGATGCCTATTCCGGCAAGCGGGACGATGAGAAGTATGCGGCGACGCTGAAGGCCACGCGCGCAGGATTGGCTGCAAAATTCAACGCTGACGCAGTGCTCTACCCCAGCATCCGGCTGGTAGATGCGCCATGGCATGACCAATGGGCCACCTGGGATGGCGTGACGGAAACTATACAATCCATGACCGGTCTGGTCGGTAAGGGAGTCATAAAGTTAGCAACCGAGCCAGCGTCATACCTGCTTGAAGGCCCGCATGAAGAGGGCACAGTCAAGGCGTATTCGCTGGCAGTTTCGATTGAAGACATCTCCGGCAACAGGATGTACGCCGACCAGGGCGGGATTCAGGTCTTGAACAAGATTTCCGGAAATATCTTCATACCCGTTTCCCGCGAAGATCTCTTCAACGACGACGTGCGCAACGCAAATGCGGTACGCATTGCACTCGAGTCCGTGTCGCGCGCGGGATGCGAAACAGACTTCCAGATATCCCCCTGCAACGCCCCCAGGATTAACGTTGGCGCGGAGCCTGCAAAACGCTTCGCGTTCGTCGTTCAGGGCGGCAAAGTTTCCGACTCCCCGGACTGGGAACGATTTCGCACCGAATGGAACAGCACCATCGCGGTCTCCGCTGCCGCTCACGACCTGAAGGTGAGCATCCGCGACACCCCATCGATAGAAGATCCGGGAACGTCCATGCTCGCCGTTGTAACCATCAACGACTTCAAATTTATCAGCCAGGAACGTTACTACTGGGTCGGGGTGATGAGCGGGAGCCCATACATCGATGCCGACGTGGCCTTCTACAAGCTGCCCGGCAAAACACTCCTCATTCGAAGGCAGTACAAGGCAACAGCGCTGAGCCATGCAACTTGCTCGCCGGACGGAATCTGCATGTTTCCGCCGATGACTGAAAAGCAAATCAAAATCATCTGCGACGCAATTGTCGCGGAACTGGTACGACCTTAGTGCGAGCTGGCCTCTGCAGATTCAACCGGTCGATGCAACGCCCTGAACTGCGCAAGCAGACGACGTGTTGCAGATGAGGCCGAGAACCCGGTTTTTCTTACCCAAAGCCGGCAAAGGCATAGCGGGACATTCGGCATGCCCCTATGCCGACCTAACATGAGTTACCGGATCATTCCGGAAAGTATTTTTTCTTGTGCAGGTAGATGAGCGTTCCGAGAAATCCGAATACCCAGGCCCAAAGCAATGCCAATCCAAAATAACCACTCATTGGTTTATCTCCATATTCCCGAAACGAAAGAATCCGGTTTCACAATATTCTGGTGAGACTGTCTCGTCTTATCCAGACTGGCTTAATTACAACCTGACAGACTTTATAGTTTCCAGTCGCAACAACTCCTACCAGCCAGACTCGCGCTCCGGGGTGGCAGTGATCTTGTGGATGCTCAAGTCGGCACCGTTAAATTCCTCTTCCTTGTCCAGGCGGATACCGACCATCATTTTCATCGCACCATAGACCACCAAGCCTCCGATCAAGGCGATGGCCATGCCCATCACGGTGCCGATCAACTGCGACGCCAGGCTGACGCCCCCCACGCCACCCAGCGCTTTCAATCCGAAAATGCCTGCAGCAATTCCTCCCCAGGCACCGCACAAGCCATGCAGCGGCCACACACCGAGAACATCATCTATCTTCCAGCGATTCTGCGTGAGCGTGAACATCCAGACGAACAGCCCGCCCGCCACGCCGCCGACGACGAGGGCACCGATCGGATGCATCACATCCGAGCCGGCACATACCGCCACCAAGCCGGCAAGAGGGCCGTTATGCACGAAACCCGGGTCATTCTTGCCAGCCCACAGCGCAACCAGCGTACCGCCTACCATGGCCATCAGCGAGTTCACGGCGACCAGACCGCTGATCTTGTCGATGGTCTGCGCCGACATGACGTTGAAGCCGAACCAGCCTACCGTCAACACCCACGCGCCAAGCGCCAGGAATGGGATGCTGGACGGCGGATGCGCTGAGATACGCCCTTCCTTGCTGTACCGGCCATGACGGGCGCCCAGCATCAGCACTGCCGCCAACCCTATCCATCCACCCACCGCATGCACCACCACGGAACCGGCAAAATCGTGAAATTCGGCGCCAAAACTGGCACTCAGCCAATCCTGCACACCGAAACGATGGTTCCAGGCAATGCCTTCGAAGAACGGATAGACAAAGCCGACCAGCACGAAGGTAGCAGCGAGCATGGGATTGAAACGGGCACGTTCTGCTACCCCGCCGGAGACGATGGCCGGAATGGCTGCCGCGAAGGTCAGCAGGAAGAAGAACTTCACCAATTCGTATCCGTTCTTCTGCGCCAGCTCTTCTGCCCCCGTGAAGAAATTGACGCCGTAGGCGATGCTGTAACCGATGAAGAAATATGCCAAGGTTGAAACCGCGAAATCGGAAAGTATCTTGACCAGGGCATTGACCTGGTTCTTTTTGCGCACCGTCCCCAGTTCCAGAAATGCGAACCCGGCGTGCATCGCCAGCACCATGATGGCGCCCAGCAGGATGAATAATGCATCACTTCCGACCTTCAAGTTTTCCATGTTGTCTCCAAAAAAGTGCAATCCGGCAGTTCGAATGCAATCTGCATGCCATCAATTGCATGCATTGATTTGTATGGAAATATTATATTCAGGGAAGGTTTTTGGAATAAAAAATTCACCAATTTGGTGCCTTGGTGAATTTTGCGCACCACAATGATGCCTTATTTAGGTGCACTCCAGCCCGCATTCAGCACCTTGTCCAGCCAGAACAGTCCGACGATAGATTTGCTGTCGCTGATCTTGCCCAGGCGGACCCACTCGATGGCCTCGCTCAGGGAGAGCTCGAACACTTCGAGGAATTCGCCGTCATCCAGCTTGCTGCCCTGATGCGTCAATCCGCGCGCCAGGAAATATTCCATGCGTTCATCGGCATAACCGATGCACGGCCAGGCCGTAGTGAGATGTATCCATTCGCGCGCCACATAGCCGGTCTCTTCCAGCAGTTCACGTTGTGCAGTAACGAGGATATCTTCGCCACCGTCGATCTTGCCGGCGGGCAGCTCGATGAATTCGCGCCGCAGCGGATAACGGTATTGGCGCTCCATCACGAGATTGCCGTTATCGAGCAAAGCCAGCACCGCGACCGCGCCGGGATGAGTGATGTATTCGCGCGTACTGGTAGAGCCGTCGGGCAGCAACACAGTATCCTTCAGTACCTCGAGGAAACCGCCGTTGTACATGACTTGGCTATCGAGCTGCTTCTCTGTCAGATCCATAATCTTCCTCTCTAAACGAACACTCCCGCCGCAGCGGGAGTGTTCCGGCACAAGACGCCAGCCTGTCAGTGCAGCAACGACTGCTGCACCGAGACAGCGCACACCGACATCAGCGTGTTCGGCAAGATTCCCAATATCAGCACGGCGAGGCCGTTGATGGATATGAGCAGACTGCTATCCGGCTGGATGTAGAGCTTTTCATGACTTTCCGGCGCATCGAAATACATCAGCTTGACGATGCGCAAGTAGTAGAAAGCGCCGATCAGCGAAAACAACACTGCCATGACCACCAGCTGGAGGTGGCCCGCCTGGACTGCCGCGTTCAGCACCGAGAACTTGGCATAGAAGCCCACCGTAGGCGGTACGCCAGCCATGGAAAACATCAGCAACAGCATCATGAAGGCCAGCCATGGGCTGCGCTGGTTAAGCCCCTTGAAGTCGTTGAGCGTATCCGCCTCGAAGCCTTCGCGCGACAACAGCATGATCATGCCGAAACCGCCCAGGCTCATCAGCACGTAGACCACCGCATAGAACATGGCTGAACCGTAGCCTTCGAGGGTTCCGCTCAGGATACCGACCAGCATGAAGCCCATGTGGGCGATGGTGGAGTAAGCGAACATGCGCTTGATGTTGGTCTGCGCGATCGCAGTAATGTTGCCCACCGCCATCGAGAGCACTGCCAGGATCATCAGCATGCCTGACCAATCGATCATCAGCGGCTGCATCGCTTCCACCAGGATGCGCATGACGAAGGCGAACGCCGCCAGCTTGGGCGCGGAGCCGATGAACATGGTCATTGCAGTCGGCGCACCGTGATAGACGTCGGGCACCCACATATGGAACGGTACCGCCCCCAGCTTGAACGCCAGCCCCGCCACGACGAACGCCAGGCCGAACACCAGCAGCGGCTTGTTCGGCGCGCCGTGGCGAATGACGTCGGCAACGTTATTCACATCCAGCGAGCCGGTCGCACCGTACAGCATGGACATGCCGTAGAGCAGGAAGCCGGAAGCCATCGCTCCCAGGATGAAGTATTTCATCGCCGACTCGGTGGCGATGGCAGAGTCGCGCTGCAACGCGACCAGTGCATACAGGCTCAATGCGAGCAATTCCAGGCCCAGATACAAAGAGAGGAAGTTGCTGGCGGAGATCATCACCATCATGCCCAGCGTGGCGAACAACACCAGCGCAAGAAACTCGCCGGTAAACAGCCCGCGCGCCATCAGGTAGCTGCGCGAATACACCAGCATCATGGATACCGACAGATAGGTCAGCAGCTTGAGCACGTCCGACATCAGGTCGTCCACGAACATATGGTGGAACATGTGCACGATGCCGTCTTCATGCGTCGCCACCGTGATCAGGGAACATCCCAGCAGGCTGATCTGCACCAGCAGATAGGTCAGCGTCTTGGTGTAATTGACGATGAACAGATCCACGATGAGGATCGCACTCACCATCACGAGCAGGAATATCTCTGCATAGGCCGGGGACAAGGACGCGAGAAGATTCATGTTTTCCTCAATTCAGAACTTTGGGGGTGGCCAGATGCACCAACAGGTCGTTGACCGATGCGTGCATGATATCGGCGAACGGCAAAGGATACAGCCCCATGCCCAGCACCGTGATGGCCAGAATGACGAAGACGAGCTTTTCGCGCGAGCCGATATCGCGCAGGTGGGCGACATGATCGTTGGCAACCGCGCCGAAAATGACGCGCTTGTACATCCACAGCGTGTAGGCCGCACCGAAGATCAGCGTGCTGGCCGCCGCGAAGGCAAACCAGAAATTGGCTTTCACCGCCCCCATGATCACCATGAACTCGCCGACGAAACCGCTGGTGCCAGGCAAGCCGCTGTTGGCCATGGCGAACAGCATGAAGAAAGCGGCGAACACCGGCATCTTGTTGGCCACACCGCCGTAATCGACGATCTGGCGCGAGTGCACGCGGTCATACAGCACGCCGATGCACAGGAACAGCGCGCCGGAGATAAAGCCGTGGGAGATCATCTGCAGCAGTGCGCCTTCCATGCCGTAGGCATTGAAGATGAAAAAACCGAGCGTGACGAAGCCCATGTGCGAAATGGACGAATACGCCACCAGCTTCTTCATGTCGGCCTGGGTCAGCGCGACCAATCCGATATACACCACCGCGATCAGCGACAACGCGATCATCACCGGGGCCAGATAATGGCTGGCATCGGGCGTGATGGGCATGGAGAAACGGATGAAACCGTAAGCGCCCACCTTCAGCATGATTGCTGCCAGCACCACCGAACCGCCGGTGGGCGCTTCGACGTGCGCGTCCGGCAACCAGGTATGCACCGGGAACATCGGCACCTTTACCGAGAAAGCCATGAAGAACGCGATGAAAACCAGTATCTGCGCGGTCAGCGACGGCATCGCCATGCGGTGGAAATCGAGAATCTCGAAACTGCCGCCGGACTTGTGATACAGATAAAGCAGGGCCACCAGCATCAGCAACGAACCGAGCAAGGTGTAGAGGAAGAACTTGAGCGCGGCATATACCCGGTTCGGACCACCCCATACGCCGATGATGATGAACATGGGGATCAGCATCGCTTCCCAGAACACATAGAACAACATCGCATCCAGCGCGACGAACACGCCATTCACCAGTCCCGACATGATCAGGAAGGCCGCCATGTATTGCGCCACGCGCTTTTCGATCACCTGCCAGCCGGCGATCACCACCAACGGCGTAAAGAAGCTGTTGAGCAGCACAAACAACACAGAGATGCCGTCCACTCCCAAGTGGTAGTGGATGTTGAAACGCACGATCCAGTCCTTCATCTCGACGAACTGCATGTCGCTGGTCATGCGATCGAATCCGGTATACAGCGGGATCGTCACCAGGAAGCCCAGGATGGCACCGACCAGCGCGATGATGCGGGCCATTCTTGCGTTGCGGTCATTGCCGGTCGCCAGCACCAACAGGCCGAAGAGGATAGGCAACCAGATGGCAGCGCTTAACAGGGGATATCCGAAAATCATGCTTGTTCCTTCAGCTCTTCTCTAGTACTGCCTTATTCGAACCATGTCCGCACTGTCAGCAATGCGGACACGCCGATGATCATCCAAAATGCGTAGTGATAGACGTAGCCGGTCTGGAAACCGCGCAGCACGCCGGAGAACATGCCGACCACTTTGGCCGAACCGTTCACGAAAAAGCCGTCGATCAGCTTCACGTCGCCGAACTTCCACAGCAGGCGACTGGTGCCGCGTGCGCCACCGGCGAAGAACCAGTCGTTGAAGCGGTCGAAATAATATTTCTGGTCGAGCAGCGTATAGATTGCCGAGAACCGCTTCTGGATGGCAGCCGGGATATCCGGACGCTTCATGTAGAAGAACCAGGCACACCCCGCCCCCGCCAAAGCTAACCAGAACGGCAGGTCGGTCAAGGCATGCAACACCATCGCTACAGGGCCGTGGAACTCTTCGCGCAACTCTTCCATGGCGGGATGCGAGTGGCTGACATGGATCGCATCGAGGAAGTAATCGCCGAACAGCATCGGTTCGATGGCGACGAAACCGATGATCACGGACGGGATGGCCAGCAGGACCAGCGGCAGGGTCACCACCCAGGAAGTCTCGTGCGGCTTCTGTCCGGGTGCCAGACCGTGATGATGATCATGGGACGCCTCTTCGTCGGCATGATCGCCTTGATGGTCGTGATGATCCTTGCCAAAGCGCTCTTCGCCGTGGAACACCAGGAAATACATGCGGAAGGAATAGAAGGCGGTGACGAACACGCCCAGCACGACGGCGACATAGGCAAAACCGGAGCCCGCCAGATTCGAGTGCTCCACCGCCTCGATGATGCTGTCCTTCGAGTAGAAGCCGGAGAAGAACGGCGTGCCGATCAGCGCCAGCGAGCCGATCAGCGAAGTGATCCAGGTGATCGGCATGTATTTGCGCAGGCCGCCCATGTTGCGAATGTCCTGGTCATGGTGCATGGCGATGATGACGGAACCGGCGGCAAGGAACAGCAACGCCTTGAAGAACGCATGCGTCATGAGGTGGAACACCGCCACCGAGTAGGCCGACGCACCCAGCGCAACGGTCATGTAGCCAAGCTGCGACAAGGTGGAGTACGCCACCACGCGCTTGATGTCGTTCTGGATGATGCCGAGGAAGCCCATGAACAGCGCTGTGATCGCCCCGATGACCATGACGAAGGACAGCGCCGTGTCGGACAGCTCGAACAGCGGCGACATGCGCGCCACCATGAAAATGCCGGCGGTCACCATGGTCGCCGCATGGATCAGCGCCGAAATAGGGGTCGGGCCTTCCATCGAGTCGGGCAACCACACATGCAGCGGGAACTGCGCGCTCTTGCCCATCGCACCGATGAACAGCAGGATGCAGATTGCGGTCAGCAGCCCGACTGACATGCCCGGGATGGGCGCCATGTCATTCACATAGTTGTGCGCGTTGGCGAACACCGACTGGTAATCCAGCGTGCCGAACACCATCAGCACCAGGCCGATGCCGAGCAGGAAGCCGAAGTCACCGACACGGTTGACCAGGAACGCCTTCAGGTTGGCGTAGATCGCCGTGGGGCGGGTATACCAGAAGCCGATCAGCAGGTAGGACACCAGACCCACCGCTTCCCAGCCGAAGAACAGCTGCATGAAGTTGTTGGCCATCACCAGCATCAGCATGGAGAAGGTGAACAGCGAGATGTAGCTGAAGAAGCGCTGGTAACCGGGATCCTCTTCCATGTAGCCGATGGTGTAGATGTGCACCATCAGCGAGACGAAAGTCACCACCAGCATCATCATCACGGTCAGGCGGTCGATCAGGAAGCCCACTTCGAAGCTGGTGACGTCGGAAGCCAGCCATTTGTAGACCGTGCCATTGAACAGGTGTCCGGCCATCACATCCCGGAAGATCGCCAACGAGGCGAAGAAGGAAACGGCCACCAGCATGATCGTGATCCGGTGCGACCAGGTGCGGCCAAGCACCTTGCCAAACAATCCTGCAGCGATGGCACCGAGCAACGGGGCCAGGGGAACCAGCAAATACAGACTCTGCATATCCATGCGCATCAACCTTTCAGACTGCCGAGATCGTCCACATTGATGGTGCGCAGATTGCGGAACAGCACCACGAGGATCGCCAGACCGATCGCCGCCTCGGCGGCGGCCACGGTTAGAATGAAGAAAACGAATATCTGCCCTGCCGAGTCGTGCAGGTAATGGGAGAAGGCGACGAAGTTGGTATTGACCGCCAGCAGCATCAACTCGATCGCCATCAACAGCACGATCAGGTTCTTGCGGTTCAGGAAGATGCCGACCACGCTGATGGCGAACAGCACCGCGCTCAACACCAGATAATGCGATAGACCCAGATTCAACATGTTCTCCCCTTTGCTTTAATCCGCGGTATGGCCGTTGGGTGCGCTGACGCCATCCTGTACCGGGCTGGCCTTGCGCGCGGACGGAACGGATACGATGCGCACGCGGTCTTCCCGTCTGACCTTGAGCTGCTTGCCGATATCCTGCCGTTTGGCATCGCGGCGTTTGCGCAAGGTCAGCGCAATCGCTGCCACCATCGCCACCAGCAGCAGCACAGCCGCCAGTTCGAACGGATAGACGTAATCGGTATAGATCAGGCGGCCCAGTTCCTTGGTATTGCTGTAGTCGGCGGCATGCTTGACCGGCGCCATGCCCGAGGATATCTCCCTGGCCCCCAGCACCCAGACCATCTGCACCCCGATCAATGCAGCCAGCAACAATCCCATGGGCAGCCAGCGCCAGAAGCCTTCACGCAGGCGCTCGATGTTGATGTCCAGCATCATCACCACAAACAGGAACAACACCATCACCGCGCCCACATACACCAGCACCAGGGCAATGGCGAGGAATTCGGCCTCCAGCAGCAGCCAGATGCCCGCACTGCTGACGAAGGCCAGCACCAGGAACAGCACCGCATGCAGGGGATTGCGTGCAGTGATGACGCGCAAGGCCGCCAGGACGGTCACAGTGGCGAAAAAATAGAACAATATCGTTTCAAGATTCATTGGTCTTCCTCATTTACCGATACTTGGCATCGGCAGCTCGATCCAAAGCGATCTGCTCTTCGTATTTCTCCCCCATCGCCAGCAGCATGGGCTTGGTGTAATAGAGGTCGCCGCGCTTCTCACCGTGGTATTCGAACACCCGGGTCTCGACGATGGCATCGACCGGGCACGATTCTTCGCAGAATCCGCAGAAGATGCATTTGGTCAGATCGATGTCGTACTGCGTGGTACGGCGCGTACCATCCTCGCGTTCGGCCACCTCGATCTTGATCGCCAGCGCAGGGCATACCGCTTCGCACAGTTTGCAGCCGATGCAGCGTTCCTCCCCGTTCGGGTAGCGGCGTTGCGCATGCAGGCCGCGGAAGCGGAAGCTCTGCGGTGTCTTTTCATCCGGATACTCGACGGTGATGTGGCGCGCGAAGAAATAGCGCCCGGTCACCGACATGCCCTTGAGCAATTCAAGCAGCAGGAAACTCTTAAAGAAAGCGATGAGGTTTTTCATTTTCTATCCTCGGGCAGTTACCAAAGCCACCAGGGCGTTTGCATCCACGCGGCGACCACCACCACCCAGACCAGGGTGAGCGGAATGAAGACCTTCCAGCCCAAACGCATCAACTGGTCGTAGCGATAACGCGGGAAGGTCGCGCGGAACCACAGGAATACGAACAGCAGTGCGGACATCTTGGCCAGCATCCAGATCAGTCCCGGCACCTGGTTGAACGGGGCGATGTCCAGCGGGGGCAACCAGCCGCCCAGGAACATCACCGCGGTCAACGCCGAGATCAGAATCATGTTGGCGTATTCGGCCAGGAAGAACAGCGCGAAACCCATGCCGGAATACTCGACGTGGAAGCCTGCCACGATCTCGGACTCGCCCTCGGCCAGGTCGAACGGGGCGCGGTTGGTTTCGGCCACGCCGGCGATGAAATACACCACGAACATCGGGAACAGCGGAATGAAATACCAGCCCAGCAGGCCATAGCCATTGTGCTGACCGCGCACGATGTCGCCCAGATTCATGCTTTGCGCCGCCAGCAGCACGCACACCAATGCGAAACCCATGGCCAGCTCATATGACACGATCTGCGCGGCGGAACGCAAAGCTCCGAGAAAGGCATATTTCGAGTTGGATGCCCAGCCCGCGATGATGATGCCGTACACGCCGAGGGAAGTCATGGCCAGCAAATACAGCAGTCCGGCATTCACGTTCGCCAGGATCATGCCGTCGTCGAACGGCACCACAGCCCATGCCGCCAGTGCGGGCACCAGAGCCAGAACCGGCGCAGCGACAAACAGGAACTTGTTGGCTCCGGTCGGGATGATGATTTCCTTGAACAGCAGCTTGACGCCATCCGCGATCGGCTGCAGCAGTCCCCAATAGCCTACGCGGTTGGGGCCGGGGCGCACCTGCATGAAGCCCAGTACCTTGCGCTCCGCCAGGGTCAGATAAGCGACCGCGCCCATGATGGGCAGGATGATGACGAGTATCTTGACCACGATCCAGGCCACCGGCCAGACCGGCTCGATGAATCCGCGCAGTGCATCCCAGAGTCCAACCTGGCTCAAAAGCCATTGTATTAAATGCAGGGCCTGGGCTTCCATCATGCGCGCTCCACTGTAATCGTTCCAAACATGGCGCCCAGCGCCGCAGTCGCTGCATGGCCGGCCGCCACGCGCACCACCCCTTTGGGCAAGCCATCGTCGGCAGCCGCAACCAGCTGTACCTTGCCCTGTCCCTGGCTGACGCTCACCACGGCGCCGGATTGCACGCCCAGTTTCTTCAATTCCTCGCTATGCAGCCATGCCTGCGGCGGCGCGGCATCGGCCGTCGCCTGCAACGGCGCGGAACGGCGCACCACGGCATCCGTCGCATAGATCGGCACATCGCTCACACGCTGCAGGCCGCTGCCGGACTGAGCCGGGCTGCTCTCCACCCCGCCGATTGCATTGTTCAACCGGGCCGCCACATCCACGCCATGCAGCGCCTCGTCGCGCACGGCTTCCGATGTGTCCTGGCCGAAGCCTTCCACCTGCAACAGGTTGCCCAGCACGCGCAGCACCTTCCACGCCGGACGCGCTTCGCCCAGCGGCTTGACCGCCCCCTTGAAGCTTTGCACCCGCCCTTCCGTACTGACGAAGGTGCCGGAAGTCTCGGTGAACGGTGCGATGGGCAGCAGCACATCGGCATATTCCGTCGCCTGGTGCTTGTATGCACTCAGCGCAATCACCATGTCCGCGGCCTGCATCGCAGCGACGGCCTGTTGCGGGTCGGCGCAATCCAGTTCGGCTTCGACATTCAGCAGCACGTAGGCTTTGCGCGGGCTGGCCAGCATGGCGGCAGCATTCAGGCCTTTTGCCCTGGGCGTGGCCTGGGCCAGATAACCGCCGACGCTGTTAGCCGCCTCGCCGAGGAATCCGAATCTGCCGTTGCTCAAGGCGGCGATCTGTTGTGCCAGCGCCTGCAGCTGCGCAGCTTGCGGATGTTGCTGGGCGAAATTGCCGAGCAGCACGGCAACGCGTTCGCCGCTGGCGATACTCCGGGCGATGGCCGTCGCTTCTCCGCCGGCGTTCTGAGTGCCCTGTTTTTCTGCTGCCAGCGCCTTCGACACTTGCGCCAGGGTCTCCACCAGCGCATTCGGCGCAACGATGGCCTTGTTCGCCACCTTCATCAGCAAGTCATCATCGGTGCAATGGAGGATGTTGACTTGCGCGCCTTTCTTCGCCGCCTGGCGGATGCGTGCTGCCAGCAGCGGGTGATCCTTGCGCAGGAAGCTGCCGACGACGAGGAAGCGATCTGCCCGGCCGATATCGGCAATGGACATGCCCAGCCAGGGGGCACCCTGCTGTTTGCCGTCGACACTGAAGTCGGACTGGCGCAGACGGAAATCGACATTCTCGCTGCCGATGCCGCGCATCAGTTTCTGCAGCAGGTAAAGCTCTTCCAGGGTGGAGTTCGCCGTCGCCAGTGCGCCGATCTGCTCGGCTCCCGCACCGTTGGCGATGTGGCGCAGACCGTTGGCCGCGTATTCCAGCGCGACCTGCCATTCCACTTCCTGCCATTTGCCGTCCTGCTTGATCATCGGCCTGGTCAGCCGGTCTGCGGAATTCAGGCCTTCATAGGCGAAGCGGTCCTTGTCGGATAGCCAGCACTCGTTGATCTCTTCGTTCTCGATCGGCAATACGCGCAGTACGCGGTTATTCTTGGTTTGCACGGCGAGGCTGGAGCCCAGACTGTCGTGCGCGCTCACCGCGCGGCGGCGCGACAGCTCCCAGGAACGCGCCTTGTAGCGGAACGGCTTGCTGGTCAGCGCACCGACCGGGCACAGGTCGATCATGTTGCCGGACAACTCGGAATTCACGGTGCCGGAGACGAAAGACATGATCTCCGCATGTTCGCCGCGGAATGCCTGCCCCAGCTCCATCTGCCCGGCGATCTCCTGGCCGAAGCGCACGCAGCGGGTGCAGTTGATGCAGCGGCTCATCTCTTCCGCCGACACCAGCGGGCCGATGTCCTTGCTCAGCACCACGCGCTTTTCTTCGTGATAGCGCGAATGTCCGGCGCCGTAGCCGACTGAAATATCCTGCAGCATGCACTCGCCACCCTGGTCGCAGATCGGGCAATCCAGCGGGTGGTTGATCAACAGGAATTCCATCACGCCCTGTTGCGCTTTCACCGCCTGCTCGGAATGGGTGAACACCTTCATGCCCTCCGCCACCGGCGTGGCGCAGGCCGGCAGCGGCTTGGGCGCCTTTTCGACCTGCACCAGGCACATGCGGCAGTTGGCAGCGATGGAAAGCTTCTTGTGATAGCAGAAATGCGGGATGGTGATACCCGCCTGATGTGCAGCCTCGATCACGGTCGCGCCGTTTTGAGTCTGTATCTGCTTGCCGTCAATCTCGATATTGATCATTGCTCACCTATTCCATTCAGCCTCACACCAGGCAACGCTTGTGCTCGATGTGATATTCGAATTCCTTGCGATAGTGCTTGAGGAAGCCCTGCACCGGCCACGCCGCCGCATCGCCCAGAGCGCAGATGGTGCGTCCGGCGATGTTGCCGCACAGGTCAAGCAGCAAGTCCAGGTCTTCAGGCCTGCCCTCGCCATGTTCGATACGATGGATGATGCGATACAGCCAACCGGTCCCTTCGCGGCAAGGCGTGCATTGACCGCAGGATTCCTCGAAATAGAAATAGGACAGCCGCTCCAGCGCCTTGACCATGCAGGTCGTCTCGTCCATCACGATGATGGCCCCTGTCCCCAGATAGGAACCGGCTTTCTGGATCGAATCGAAATCCATGTTGAGGCCCATCATGATCTCGGCAGGCAACACCGGCATGGAGGAACCGCCGGGAATCACCGCCTTCAGCTTGTGTCCATGACGGACACCGCCCGCCATCTCCAGCAGCTTCTTGAACGGCGTGCCCAGCGGCACCTCGAAGTTGCCGGGCTTGTTCACGTGGCCGGAGATGGAGAAAAGTTTCACGCCGCCGCTGTTGGGCA
>JAJZUH010000025.1 GCA_021847165.1 Pseudomonadota bacterium | reverse complement strand
GCATGGCGCCAGATCTGTTCCTCTTTTTTCTTCTGCTCGGTGACATCCGAGAACAAGGCCACATAGCGATGCACGCTGCCGTCGTCGCGCTTCTCGACATTGATGGTCAGGTGCTCGGCGTACACGTTCCCGTCCTTGCGCCGGTTCCACAGCTCGCCGCGCCAATGCCCGGCCGCCTGCAAATGCGCCCACATGTCCTGATAGAACTCTTTCGATTGCAGGCCGGATTTCAGGATCCGCGGCGTCTGTCCGATCACATCGTCGGCCGTATAGCCCGTCAGCTGGGTAAAGGCGGGATTGATCGCGACGATGCGCGATTCCGCATCCGTGATCAGCATGCCTTCGCTGCTGCTCCGGTATACCGATGCCGCCAGGCGCAATTCGTCCTCGTTCTGCTTGCGCTGCGTGACATCCACGAATACGGCGAGCGAGGCCGGCTGGTTCTCGAACAACACCGAGATGCCGCCGACCTCGGCGTAAAACTCGCTGCCGTCCAGCCTGACCAGTTTTTCCTCGATCACCGCCGAGTTCTCGCCCTGGTCGATGGCGGCGCGGGCGCGTTGCATGACGATGCTCCGGTAATCGGGATGTACCAGTTGCAGCACCTGGATACCGATCAGGTTTTCGGACTCCCCCGCCCGCAACAGCGTTGCCGCCGTCTGGTTGGCGAAGAGCACCTTCCCGTCGCGATGGATGAGGACGCCGTAGGGCAGCAATTCGATCAGGTGACGGTATTCCATCTCGCTCTGGAACAGCCTGACGGTATACAGCTTGCGCTCGGTGATGTCGTAGAACCAGCCCAGCACCGCGTCTTCGCCGCGATACCTGATCGGCATATAGGAGGCCAGCGTCCAGACCGAGCCGCTGCCGGGGATATGCAACTGGACCTCGCGGTTGATGATGGGCTTCCCGCGCGACAGTTCGGCCAGGATTTCGTCGTACTCATCCTCCCTGGCGTAATACTTGCCGGGATCGTCCCCGATCGCATCGGGATTCCTGATCAGCTCGGCATAGCCGGCATTGCAGAACAGCACTTTCCGCGCCTGCCTGGAGGCGATCCGCACAGCGATGGGGCTCAGGTTGAGTATCTCCAGCAGGCGTTGTTCGTTCTCGATCACCAGGTCTTCCGCTTTCCTTTTCTCGGTGATGTCGTTGCCGATGGCGATCAGGAAGCTGGCCCTGCCGCTGCCGTCCAGGATCAGCGCGTTCGTCCAGTTGAACAGCCGCACTTTTCCGTCGCGGTGCATCCAGAAGTTCTCGTAGTTCGTCGTGATCTGTCCGGCCAGGGCGGATTCGAATACGGTTTCGACGCCCGCCTGCTGCCATGCCGGCAGGAATCTTCGCCAGAAGAACGGCTTGTCCCTGACTTCGTCGAAGCGGTAGCCGGTGAACTCCTCCGCCGCACGGTTGAAGCGGACGATGGAACCATGACGGTCGATCACCAGGATCAGGGGACCGGCGGACTGCAGGATGGCGGCGACAAAATCGCGCTCGTCCTGCAGATGCCTTTGCAGCTGCTTGCGTTCGGTGATGTCGCGCGAAGAGTTGAACAGCACCGGCTTGCCACCCAGCATGAGCGGAAATCCGCTCACCTCCACGTCGAAGATCGTGCCGTCGCGGCGTTTGTGGCGCGTCTCAAACTGGGTGCGGACCGGCTGATCGAACTGTTTTTTGAAAGTGGCATGCAACTGCGCGCCATCCTCGAACCCGGCATCCCACTGCAGGACATTCATCCCGATCACTTCATCCCGCCGGTAGCCGAGCATGCTGCAGAACGAGTCGCTGGCCTCGATCACATTGCCCTCGGCATCGAGGATATGGATCCCGTCGCTGGCGTTGTGCAGCAGCGCCAGATTCTTCTCGTTCTCCTGCTGCAGCGCCTCCCGGCTGTCGATCAGGCTCTGGTTGAGATCGACCGCGAGCTGGATGGCGCGCCTGCGGCCATTGATCGTCAGCCAGGTGACCAGCGCGAGCAGCAGGCTGACCACGCCCCCGCCGGCCGCGATCCAGTGAGGCTGGCTGGTGTTGAGTCGCGCCTCCATGCTCGGCTGGGAACCGATCTGCATGCTCCATGCATGGCCGGCAATGTCCAGATGGCGGACCGACAGGAAGTGCGGATCGGGATTGTGGCGGGAACCGGATTCGTACATCAGGGCTTGGGCGGACATCTCGTTTCCGTCATAGAACCGGATGTCCAGTTCATTGGCGCGTTCTCCGAAGATGCCGCGCATGAGGTCGCCCATGCGGAACGGCGCATAGACCCATCCGGCCAGATTGGCGCGCCGTTCCGCCAGCGTGGCATGCGGCGCTCCGCCCCGGTACACGGGGAAGTAGAGCAGGAACCCCGACTGCACATCCTGGCCGGTCTCCTGCACCAGTTCCACCTTGCCCGACATCGCGGCCTGCCCGCTATCGCGTGCGGCGTCCATCGCCTGGCGCCGCACGGATTCCGAATACATGTCATAGCCGAACGCGCGCCGGTTGCGCCAATCGAACGGCTCCAGGTAGATGATCGAGGTATAGGACTCGCGCGCGCCCGCGGGCTTGACGGTGTAGTCGGAAAAACCCTGCCTGCGTATCGAGGCGATATGGCTCTGCAGTTCCTGCGGCGGAATGCGCAGAGAGAAGCCGATGCCCTGGATGCCCGGGTATGTCGTCCCCAGATTCAGGCTCGCGACATATTTCCCGAACTCGTCCCAGCCGACTTTGCCGGAGGCGTCAAACAAGGCCTGTGTCCCGCGCAGGGCCTCCTGATACAGATGCAGCCGGCTCTCTGTCTTCTCCACCGTATCGTTCACGCGGAAATCGAAATAATCCCTGGCATTCTTCTCGACCGCCTGTTCCTGTATGTGCCACAACAGATAGGTGGCGATCAGCGCAACCATCAGCACCAGCCAGGGCAGGTAGCGGCCGTAACTCCTCCATTTGCCCGCCTGGGATTGATCGATCAGGAAGGTGCCGGCAGGCATCGATGTGTGAATGTCGTTATGCATGAGTCGCAATCTCGCCTGCCCGTGCAGTCGAACCGAATGCAAAAAGTGGGATCGGGATAGTTTCTTATTATGTAAGTTGACGCTGACTGTCCCCCGATCACGCCATGCCGACAAGGTGTCGTCCATCGCAGGATGGACCAGGGATCAATCATGTACTGGCTGAATTATAACAACTAACCCGCTTGGCCAAATGTAGCCAGCGCATAATATTGCCCTTGATAGTCAAAGGCATATAAATTAAGTGGTTGTTGGAAAAAGGCAGATCCCCCTGGATCCAGAACCACGCCCTGCCCGGAGCAAAGACAGCGCAACCGCAAGGCAGCGCAGATTTCCACGAAGAGTTCAAACCCTACCGGTCAGGCCGAAAAAGATTCATAATCGGCGCAGAAAATTCGGAAGGGAGGGAATATGTCGCGCAATTCTCTTTGCACCATCGCCGTTGCGGTTGCGCTGGCGGGATGCGCAGCGAAACCGGTCGAAGTGGTCGACAACACTCCGCTCCACCCCACCGCCGTGATAGAACGGCATGTCGTCAACAACGGCATCAAAGGCTTCTTCCCCACCGAAAGCACCGAACTGGATTATGTGCGCAGCAACATGCGCCGCGACGAATCGATGTTCAAGGGCACGGGCACCTTCTCCGGCTATCTGATCGGATCGAAATCCGGAACCCGGATTTCGCGCATCGACCGCAACCTGCAGTGGCTGCTCGACACCGAAAAACAGGAATACAGCGAATGCCCCCTGAAAGGGTGCGCCGAAATATCGAAGCGTCCCCCGCCCAAACAGAACGACACGCAGCAACCACCCAAGGCGCGGCACGAATCCGGTTGCACCATGAGCATCGCGCGCACCAGTTTCACGGTAAAGGCGACCGGGCAAAAGAAGACCATCAACGGCTTCGACACGGACGGCTACCAGGTCGCCTGGGTGGTCAAGCTGCGCGACAACGCGGCACGCACCTCGACCAGCACGTTGAACATGGACATCTGGACCACGCCGATGACCCGCTCCATACGCGATGCGCTGGATATGGAAGAAGCCTATGCCCGCGCATTTGCCGGGGCCGTCGCCCCTGCCGGCAGGCAGCAGATACTCCCGTCCGACGCGGCAAAGCTGATCACGGCCTACATGGCGAGTTCCCTGAAGCAGGCCGATCTCAAGGCGTTCCTCGACGCGGGCAGGCAAATGGAAAAGATCAAGGGATACCCGATCTCGACCCATCTGGCATGGAGCATGGACGGCAATGCGTGTGCGCCCAAGGAAACCCGGGAAGAACCGGCGCGCCAGGAATCGATCTCGACCAGCCCGCAAGGACTGGTTTCCGGTCTCACCGGCATGTTCGCAAAACAGAAGACCGAAGAGACGATGAAGGCGGCCGAAGGCGAGCCGATATTGTCGTTCACCGTGGAAGTGAAATCGCTCAAGCTCGACCAGTTGCACGACAGCCTGTTCACGGTGCCCAGGGATTACCGCCTGGTGTCGCAACAATAGCGTTTCTGCAAGCCGTCACGACCGTCCGCGCTCGGCAGGCGGCTGCGGTTCAGTCGCGCAGTGCCGAATGCCCGGCGGCAGCACTCCGGCGGGCGTCGGGCGCAGCCGGTTTCTCCAGGATGACCAGCGCGATCCCGCCGAGTATGGCGACAGAGGCGAATGCCAGACGCAACGTGAGCGGCTCGGCCAGGAACGCGACCCCGCCGACTGCGGCCAGCACCGGGACGCTCAGTTGCACGGTCGCCGCATGCGTCGCCTTCAGTGCGGGCAGCACGGTGTACCAGATGGCATAACCGATTCCGGATGCCAGTGCGCCCGACAATATCGCGTACAGCAACCCGGCGCCATCCACAGCGGCACCATCATGCAGCAACAGACTCAAGAAAACGGCGATCGCCGCCGCGCGCAAAAAATTCCCTGCCGTCACCCTGGTCGGATCGCCGGCCCCCTTCCCGCGCAAGGAATACACGCCCCATGCGATACCGGCGCCCAGCATCAACAAGGAGCCCGGCAGCGGCGGCGCAGACAGTCCCGGCAGCAACAGGCCGACCAGTCCGGCGAGCGCAAGCACCAGCCCCGCCAGCTGCATCTTTTGCAGCCTTTCCCCCGCCCGGATGCCATAGCCGATCATCGTCGCCTGTACGGCGCCGAACAGCAGCAACGCGCCGGTGGCGGCAGGAAGACTCACATAGGCGAAGGAAAATCCTGCCGCATAGGCAAATAACGCGAATGCCGACCACCAGTTGCCCTTGCCCGGGAACGCCCGTCCTTTCACCTTCACGACCAGCCACAGCACCGCCGCACCGGCGACCAGCCGGATTGCGGTAAAGCTCGCCGCATCGATGCCGGAGTGCCGCAGCGCGACGCGGCACAGCAGCGAATTGCCGGCGAACGCGAGCATGGCGAGCGACGTCAGGACGATGATGCGCACAGGGAATCTTGCTCTGCTGGTGGCCGGCATCTGCTGCTTCAGAACGGCAGATCCCTGATCAGCAGCTTGACCAGCGCGTCGGCGCTGTCCTGCAGCATCGCCTTGGGATGTTTGTCGCAATACACATCCGTCCAGTCCTGGATCGAGATCTTGTCCGAGTTCCTGATGAAGTCCCGTGCAAGCATTTCGCCGTACATGCCGTTCGCCCCGGAGAGATAGCCATTGAGCCAGACCGCATACGCCTCGGCATCGGCGGGTTTGCTCTTCCTGTCCTGCCATTGCGCGCAGGAAATCGCACCGACCACCGTGTTCGCATGCGCCTGGCCCGCCGTCAGGCCGCACACCAGCATTGCCAGCAATATATGGATCTTCGTCTTCATGGATCGCCTCCCGCGATTGTTCTCTTGATATCGGCACACACCCGGTCGCCCGCTGCATGGCAGACCGGCATCAGGACATCTACGACTCGATACTCTGGTAGACGATCTCGACCACCACCAGTTCTTCCACGCCGTCGGGCAGGCGCAACATCACGGCATCGTCCACGCGCGCCTTGAGCAGGGTGCGCGCCAGCGGCGACACCCAGCTGATCAGCCCGCTGCCGGCATCCGCCTCGTCGATGCCGACGATGCTGTAGGTGCGTTCCGTGCCGTCGCCGTGGCACACCGTGACCGTCGCGCCGAAGAACACCTGTTCGCAGCCCCGGCGTTGCTCCGGATCGATCACCTCCGAATTCTCCAGCCGCTTGGCGAGGAAGCGCAGGCGGCGGTCGATCTCGCGCAGCCGCTTCTTGCCATAGATATAGTCGCCATTCTCCGAGCGGTCGCCGTTGGAAGCCGCCCAGGCCACGGTCTGCACCAGCGCCGGACGTTCCACATCCAGCAGGTGCATGTATTCCTCTTTCAGGCGGCGGTAACCCGCCGGGGTGATGTAGTTCTTGCTGCCGGCGGGGATGGCGGGCAATGACACTCCCGCATCGTCGTCATCGTCGTCGGTTTCACGGGTGAAGGCTTTGCTCATGTTCGTTGCGGCGTTCTGATCACTGCCAAATAGTAACTGAAAAATGCCTGCGGCACTGGTACGGATATTGCTGAACTGGGTGCTCCATCAATCAACACGACAAGGCGCACCATGCTATTCGACACTTACGAACAAAAAGGTTTGCTGTTCAACATGAACTTCAAGGAATCCGAGGCGGCTTACGCAGCCTATCGCGGCGACCTGGTACTGGAACTGGGCGAGATCGGCGACGCGCTCGGCCACCGCAAGCCGCCCACCGCCACCATCAAGAACACTATCGTGCTGGCGGAAAATGGCAAGATCAAGCTGTACGCCGGCAGCCTCGACGAGCTCGCCCTGCTGCCCAAGGTGCTGGACTACTACCGGGCCGATTTCGCACCGGATGTCCGCATCATCCTGTTCGTGGTCAACATCGACAGGCCGCTGGTGATCGAGATCGACGGCCTGTCCATCGCCGCCATCGGCATGCAGGAAGGCCTGATCTGGAACGAGCTGATCGACATCGCCGCGCTGGACAAGGGCGACTTCAAGGGACAGTCGGCGACGGAGAAAATCGTCACGGTCTGCAAAGCCCTCTCGGACTACAAGCCCAAGGGCGACAGGGTCCCGTTCGACGAAGCGCTGAAGCGGACGGTCGAACTCAAGCGTGCAGGACGCGGACCGGTCTGATCCGCACTGTCAAATCGGTTTCCGATTGTCGCGAACATGACAATCGGCAGCACATTCAGGGAGACAACATGCCACGCATCGGCCTTTTCTTCGCCAGCAGCACCGGTAACACACGGCGTATCGCCAAGCTGATCAAGAAGCGCTTCGACGACGCCACCATGGCCGACGCGCTCAACGTCAACAAGGCCAGCGCCGGACTGGTGGCCGGATATTCCCACCTGATCCTCGGCACCTCCACGCTGGGAGGCGGCCAGCTGCCCGGCCTGTCCACCGATTGCATGGGCGGCGGCTGGGAAGAGTTCCTGCCGCAGCTGCAGCAGGTGGATTTCAGCGGCAAGACGGTCGCCCTGTTCGGTTTGGGAGACCAGGCCAAATACCCGGAAGAATTCGCCGATGCGATGGGCATCATTTATGAGTTTGTCGTTGCCCGTGGCGCCAGGGTGGTCGGTGCATGGCCCGCCGACGATTACGATTTCATCTCCTCCAAAGCATTGCTGGACGAACGCTTCGTCGGCCTGGTGCTGGATCAGGAGAACCAGAAGTCGCTCACCGATGCACGGCTCGATTCCTGGCTGAAATCGATTGCGCCGGAATTCGGCTTGCCGCTCTAGCGTCACCCTGCCCTGCCCCTCTCCCCGACATCAACCCCGCATCACGGGGAATGTTGCTTCGCGACCGTGCCATAACGTGCCAATCAGGCGTAACATTCGGCTCGCAGGCCCACCAGCAGTTTGAAGATGTCCGTTGGTTTCTTTCATGCAAGCTAAGGAGAGGCGCGATGACCGGCAGCACACAATACATTTTCGAATTCGAAAAAGGCGACGGCAAGAACAAGATGCTGCTCGGCGGCAAGGGCGCGAATCTGTGCGAGATGACGCAGATCGGCCTGAACGTTCCGCCCGGTTTCACCATCACCACCGAAGCCTGCCTTGCCTACCTGGAAAAGAACCAGCTGCCCGCCGGCCTGATGGAGTCCGTCAAGGCCCATATGAAGGGGCTGGAGAAGAAGACCGGCAAGGGTTTCGGCAGCAGCGACAACCCGCTGCTGGTGTCGGTGCGCTCCGGTTCCTCGATGTCGATGCCGGGCATGATGGACACCATCCTCAACCTTGGCCTCAACGAGTCTTCGCTCAAGGGCCTGATCAAGCAGACCGCCAACGAACGCTTCGCCTACGATGCCTACCGCCGTTTCATCCAGTTGTTCGGCAAGATCGCGCTCAATATCGGCGACGAACATTTCGACGCGCACATGACCGCGGTCAAGCGCAAATTCGGCGCCTTGCAGGATGTCGACCTGCAGACCGAGCATCTCCGGGAGGTGGCAGCCGGGTTCCTGGAGATCGTGCAGCGCCACAGCGGCAAACCGTTCCCGCAGGATCCCTACGAACAACTGGAGATCGCGGTGGGCGCCGTGTTCCACTCCTGGATGGGCAAGCGCGCGGTGGATTATCGCAAGCAATTCAGGATCACCAAGGACATGGCCAACGGCACCGCAGTCAACGTCTGCACCATGGTGTTCGGCAACATGGGCAACGATTCCGGCACCGGCGTCGGCTTCACGCGCAATCCCGGTACCGGCGAGAACCTCATCTACGGCGAATACCTGACCAATGCGCAGGGCGAGGACGTGGTAGCGGGAATCCGCACGCCCAAGGCGATCTCCGAAATGGAAAAGGAGATGCCCGAGATCTACCGCCAGCTCATCGCGCTGCGCGACCGGCTGGAATCGCACTATCACGAGGTACAGGATTTCGAGTTCACCATCGAGAAAGGCATCCTCTATTGCCTGCAGACGCGCAACGGCAAGATGAACGCACGCGCCATGGTGCGCACTTCGGTGGAGATGTTCAACGCGGGACTCATCACCAAGGATCGCGCGCTGCTGCGCATCGACCCGACGACGCTCGAACAGCTGCTGGTGCCGCAGCTGGCGCCGAACTTCCGCGGCAAGTCACTGGCGCAGGGCTTGCCCGCCTCGCCCGGCGCCGCCTCCGGCAAGATCGTGTTCGATGCAGACACGGCCGAGATCCGCGGCCGCGCCGGCGAGAAGATCATCCTGGTGCGCGAGGAAACCAAACCGGAGGACATCCACGGTTTCTTCCAGGCCGAAGGCATCCTGACCAGCCGCGGCGGCAAGACCTCGCATGCAGCCGTGGTGGCGCGCGGCATGGGCAAACCCTGCGTCTCTGGCTGCGAGCAGATCGTCATCAACGATGTGCTGCGCAGTGCGCAGATCGGCGAAACCATCCTGCATGAAGGCGACGTCATCACCATCAACGGCGGCACCGGGCACGTCTATGCGGGCGAGGTGCCGACCGTGCATGCCGAATTCTCCGGCGAGATGGCCACGCTGCTGGCGTGGGCGGACGAAGTGGCCAGGCTCAAGGTGATGGCGAATGCCGACACGCCCAATGATGCCGCGCGCGCGCGCGAATTCGGCGCAATGGGCATCGGGCTGTGCCGCACCGAGCGCATGTTCAACAGCACCGACCGCCTGCCCATCGTGCAGGAGATGATCCTGGCGGAAACCACGGAAGCGAGACAGGCCGCGCTCGACCGCCTGCTGCCGATACAGCGCGCCGACTTCAAGGGCATCTTCAAGGCGATGAAGGGGCTGCCCGTCACCGTGCGCCTGCTCGACCCGCCGATGCACGAGTTCCTGCCCACCGCAGCGCAACTCGAACTGGAGATCGCGCACCTGCACCAGCTGCGCGACACCATCAAGGGGCTGGAAGAACTGCCGGATACGCTCAAGATGCTCAATCCCAAGCTGTACCAGCAGTATGCCGACGGCCTCACCAAGCTCATGGGCGGGCTGGGCGAATTCAAGGAATCGCACCTGGAAGAGGATGTGATCAGCAAGAAGGAGGTCGTGCTGAAGAAGGTGCGTGCGCTGGCCGAGGTCAACCCGATGCTGGGGCACCGCGGCGTGCGGCTGGGCATCACCTATCCCGAAATCTATTCGATGCAGATACGCGCCATCCTCGAGGCGGCGGCCCTATGCGCCAACGAGGGCATCGAGATCCATCCCGAGATCATGGTGCCGCAGGTGGCGACGGTGGAAGAGCTCAAGCGCATTCACAGCTATGTGCAGCGCATCCACGAGGAAGTGAAAGCGACCCACGGCATCGACGTGAAATTCAGGTTCGGTTCGATGCTGGAAGTGGTGCGCGCCTGCATGCGCGCCGGGCGCATGGCGGAGACCGCCGAGTTCTTCTCGTTCGGCACCAACGACCTGACCCAGGCCACTTTCTCGTTCAGCCGCGAGGATGCAGAGAACAAGTTCCTGCCCGCTTACACCGAGACCGGCATCCTGGAGGACAATCCGTTCGAGGTGCTGGACATCAAGGGCGTCGGACAGCTGATGAAGATGGCGGTGCAGAAAGGCCGCGCCACCAATCCGGAACTGAAAGTCGGCATCTGCGGCGAACACGGCGGCCATCCCGGCTCCATCCGTTTCTGCCACCACGCCGGACTCGATTACGTCTCCTGCTCCGGTCCGCGCGTGCCCATCGCACGCCTGGCGGCAGCACAGGCCAAGTTGCTGGAAGCGGAATACCGCGAACCAAACTGACGTCCATCGCACGCGCAGCCCCCTCCGGCACGATGCCGTGCCGGAGGTTTTCTCCTCCCCAACCGTACCTCCCCCTGCCGCACTTCGTTGCAAATCCTACAACGCGTTCCGCGTAGCGTGACAAGCCCGACAAAACTTTGATTCCCCGCGCAGCAATTTGGCGGCAAACCGCGCACGCCACCGGTGAAACCGGCACTTCCGGGAACAGGCACGCGTTTTGCTCATACAATTTCGTTATGTATGAATATGCATAACGAAAGTCGACGACCTGCCCGGCGTTCCACTTTCTTTCGACAATTCAACGATCAAGGAAATCTCATGCCAAATCTGAACCGTGGCTGCAGAATGGCGCTCGGCAGCGCCATGCTTGCCGCCAGCGCCGCCTATGCGGACACATCCGCCGACCCGTCACTGCCGGACTTCAAATTCTCGGGGAACATCCGCGCGTATTCCTTCAGCAGGGATTACACCAATAGCACCCTGACCGATCTGCACTCCACTTCGCTGGGCGGCAGGCTGAAAGTGGAAACCGCGAATCCCGACGGCCTCGGTGCGGCATTGGGCGTGTATTTTGCGCAGGACATCGGCCTCAACAATCACGACCAGAACAACAAATACATCAACCCGCTGCTGATGGGGACGGACTACGGGATATACACGCTCGGTGAAGCCTACGTTCAGTACAGGAAGCCGGAGTTCCTGGCGCGGATCGGCAACCAGAACATCGACAATCCCTGGATCAACCCGTCCGACGGCTTCATGATCCCCAACCTCTATCAGGCTGGTGTCGTCTCGTACTCGCCCGTCCCGGGCCTGCAATTCGAAGGGGACCGCGTCTTCCGCTACGAAAACCGCACCGCATACAGCTTTTCGAACAGCAATATCTTCGCCTTGCCGTACGACAACCCCCATTACACCGGCGGCAACATCGGCGCCGCAGCTTTTGGAATGACCTACCGCAACGACGGCATCAGCGCCAAGACCTGGCTGTACCGCTTTTACGACTTCGCCCAGATGGCCTGGCTGCAGGGCGGATACAAGATGAACCTGGACGGGCTGTCTCCTTTCGTCGACTTCCAGTTCATGCGCGAGACCGGCGACGGTGCCAACCTGCTCGGGGCAGTCGACAGTAAGGTCTACGGTGCCAAGACCGGAGTCGCCTTGCCGGACAAGCTGGGCAGCGTTTATTTCGCCTTCAACAAGGTGCCGGTCAATCCCACCGCCGGGATATCCAACGGCAATCTGCTGTCGCCGTATACCCAGGTCTACAACACCGATCCGCTCTACACGACCGTGATGAACTACGGCCTGGTGTCCGCGCGCGGAGCCGGCCACGCCTGGAAGATCGGCACCAACCTGAAGTTGCTGAACGAGAAACTGGATGCCGAGATCACCTACTCGCGCTACGACACCGCGCCTTATGTCGCCAACGTCAACGCCCTCATGCTGGATCTGGCCTATCATCTGGATGGCTCGTTCGAAGGCCTGACGATCCGCGACCGTCTCGGCATCGAACACGGATTGGCGAGCTGGGGCAGTTCTTATGTGGACAACCGCGTGATGCTGCAATACGCCTTCTGAACCCGGTATCGGCACGAGGCGGCCTGGATATGCGATCGCGCATCCGGGCCGCTCTCGCCGGCCATCGACCGACCTGAGATTCACTTCGTTGTCGAATACGTCATACAATCGATGCGGGTGCCGGCGGCGCCCGCAACAGGGAACGCAAAACAATCGGGGAGGATGGCATGAAAACAGGCTTGGAAAAGGCGGTTCGTGTTCTGTTTGCTGTCGGCGGAACGGTGCTGCTCGGCGGCAATGCACAGGCATACATCGGCATGCCGGAGCGGGAGCACGTCCAGTCGCTCGTCTGGATCATGGAAGCCGTCACGCTGGTCACCATCGTGACGGTGTTCTGGTTCCTCTGGCGGATCGGCAAGCGCGCCCAGGAAAAGAGAAATCCGGAACAGGACGATACGCCGGAATGACCGCATGCATCGCCCAGGCGAATCGCCGGGGCGCCATCATGCTGTCACCCCGGAAGTGCTAGCGAAACCAGCGCTCCATCGACGCCAGCAGTTTGTCTATCAGTCCGAAACGGGCCAGGATGAAAAACAGCGCGATCCCCAGCAGTGTTCCGATCCCGAATGCTTGAGCCATCGGATTCATGATCTATCTCCTTTAATCCTGATTGATGAAATTCGTTCCGTGTCGGCACCGGGTCAGAACATCTCCCAGACCTTGTCGCGGTTCACATACGCCAGCGCCCAGGCGCCGATGGTGAAGGCCCAGGCGATGATCTTGAAGATGATCGACTTGATGATCAGCATGTCCAGTTGCAGCAGCACGGTGAATGCGGTGATGTTGAAGGCGATGATCATGTAGACGATCACGGCGGGTAGCTTGAACATTGGGTACTCCTTCCCGTTAAGTTGTCGAATCCTGTCGCCCGGTCAGGGCGCTTTGGTGGCATGTCCCGCCCGCTCCCGGGCGTTGGCGGTATTCTGTTGCACGCATTGCTGCCAGCGGCCGCTCGCCTCGTTGCCGGGGTCCTGTTCCAGATAGCAGGCGCATTTGCAGGCGGCCGCCCGGTAGCAGGCCCCCATGTCGCCCCCTTTGCACGATTGCTGCTGTGTTTCGCACTGGCTGTTGCAGACCTTGGCCAGCTGGCGTTCCTTGAGCTGCTGTTCGAGCGGAATCTGCGCCGGGATCTGTTGCTGGGTGTAAATGCCCCAGGCCATCATGGCGACGCCGGCCAGGAAGAAGGCGCCCACCGGCCAGTTGAAGCGGGTGAACAGGGTGCGCAGGGTGTCCCGCCAGGTGGCATCGCGGCGCGCTTCGCCGAATTCGAAGCTCAACAGGCCGGTAGTGCCGGTCTTTGCATGCAGGCGGTCGCAGGCGTCGATGCATTCGCCGCAGTCGATGCAGCTGTCGTCGATGGTGATATGGGTGGGTTCGATGCGGGTGATGCAGCTGGCCGCGCAGTAGTTGCATTTGTTGCATTCGGCGGCACGGCTGCTGTCATAGGCGATGTGCAGGGCGTCGCGGGTCTTGAACATCTTCTGGCCGATGCGGTACAGGCAGGCGTAGTCGCACATGAAGTAGCGAATGACGGCGATGTCGATGAAAATGAGGAAGACCGTGAAGTAATACAGCCGCTGCATGAAGGTGGAGAGTTGGCCGCTGGGGCCGGCGCTGAAAAAACCGCGCACTTCGCTGAACGGAAAGAAGAACAGGAAGGGGATGAGGGCCAGGACCAGGGAGGCGGCCAGGAAAGCGAGTCCGAGCAGGGCCCAGTTCCAGAATTTGTTCTTGGCGGCCGCGACCTTGAGGCCTTCGCCGTTGACGTCGACGCTGGCGCGCTTGCCCAGCAGTTTGTAGGTAAGATTGTTGGCCCATTCCGACAGCAGATTCTGCGGGCACGCCCAGCCGCACCAGGCGGTGCCCAGGGTCATGTAGATGATGAGGGGGACGGTGATGCCCACCAGCGCGAGGCCGAACACGAAAGCGAAGTTGGACCACCAGATCTGGCTGTCCAGCATGCTGAAGCTGGCGGTACTCAGGTCGATGCGGAAGAAGCCCAGCGCCGGGATCAGCGCGATCAATGCCAAGGTGCCCAGTTGCACGAGCCTTCTCTTCCACCGGTACGCCGACTTCTCCATCTCGCTGCCTGTCTGCTCTATGCTGTTGCAGCCCCGCATTGCATTCCACTCGCATGCGGGGCTGGGCCATTGTTCCTGCCTGTTGACGGGATATACCAGAAGCCGACCCGGTATATTAGTTAGTATTAATATACCAATATTCAAATCGCCACGCAAGTATTCGCACCACGCAACAGCGGATTATGCGTGCCGGTCGAGCGTCGCGAGCATCGATGCGACATCGACCAGCTTGTCGCGCGGCGCACCGCGCCATTCTCCGCGCGCGACCTCGATCCGGTCGAGCCGCTTCCAGTCGTCGAACGAGACCGGCTGCACGCCGCGTCCGCGCAGCAGTTCGATAATCGCCTGCCGCTCCGGCAGTGCGCGGGCCGGAAGCCCGTCCGCATCCGCCATCATGTGCGCAACAACGCTGGCCGAAGCCGCCTTGTGCGAGCCGATGAGCCCGTGCGGCCCCGTCCTAGCCCAGCCGACGACATATTCATTGGCCACCACCGCACGGCTGGCCGCATCGACCACCCGCCCGTCCTCATTGGCAATCACGTGCGCCTTTTCGTCGTACGGGACGTCAGCGATCCGCTCGGCGCTGAACCCGATCGCCGGCAGCACCATGCCGACCTCCAGGGTCTCGAACGCGCCGGTTCCGCGCGCAGCGACAGTGCCATCGGGCCGCATCTCCAGCCGGTTCTTCTCCAGCCTGAGCCCGGCCACCTTGCCGTCGGCGCCGGCGATGACCTCCGTCGGCGCAAGCAGAAAACGCATATGCAGCTTGCGCGTCTTGCCCTCCGGCATCCGCGCGGCGAAAGAGCGGAGCACTTTCAGATTCTTGTCTTGCGGCGAGTCCTGCACAGGCTCCGGCGCAACGCCCCCGGCGACTTCGTCCCGTTCGACGACCGGCTCGGCATCCTCCATCTCGCCGAGTTCCCTGAGTTCGGCCGCAGTGAACGATGCCTGCGCCGGGCCGCGCCGGCCAAGGATGAACACCTCGCGCACCTTGCTGTTACGCAGGGCTTCCAGCGCATGCGCAGCGATGTCGGTCTTTTCCAGTTCGGCAGGCGTGCGCAACAGGATCCGGGCCGCATCGATGGCGACGTTGCCGTTGCCCACCACCGCCACGCGCGACACCGACAGGTCGATCTTCGCATCCCGATAATCGGGATGGCCGTTGTACCAGCCGAAAAACACGCTCGCCGGAGTGCACCGCGGCATGCCTTCGCCGGGGATGCCGAGCCGGCGGTCGGCCTCATTGCCGACGGCATAGACGATCTGGTGATAGTGCCGGCGCAGATCCTCAACCGAGATGTCGCTGCCGAGGCGCACATTGCCCAGGAACCTGAATGCGGGGCGCGCTGCCGTCTTTTCGTAGACGCGGGTGACGGCCTTGATGTTCTGGTGATCGGGAGCAACCCCGCCGCGTACCAGCCCGTACGGGGTGGGAAGGCGATCGAACATGTCCACCTCGACCACAGCGTCCGTGCGCCTGAGCAGCGCCTCCGCGGCATAGAATCCGGCGGGCCCTGAACCGATGATCGCCACACGCATCAACCACCTCCGCAACACGAGTAGATGGCCGCATTATGCTGGATTCCGGCAGACTCAAATATGTCCATACGCCGGGCGTGTCATTTTTGCCGTTGTGGCGCCAGATCAACCCTGCCCGATCGCTGCGGCCAGCGCATCCGCCAGACTGGCTACGCCCGGCCAGTCCAGTTCAAGCATACCGCTTCGCACGGCAATGCCGATCCCGTCATCCCGTACCGTGCCAACGAAGGCAGCGTCGCTGGCGATCGGACTCAGGTATATCTCGCGCTCCGGGCTGATGCCAGAGCGCACCGCGGAGAGTGCGAAAGAGAGGCTGGATGCCTCGGCCGGCATGAGTCTCAGCGCAAAGCCATCGGCAAACTCGATCTTCACCTGCAGCCCCAGTACGCGGTGCCGGCAGCGACTCACGGCAAACGGGGGTGTGCTCGCTTCAATCATGCACCGCACCCCTTGCCGTCCCGAGCAACCGCAGGCATTTCAGCGAGCGGTCATCCATGTCCATCCTTCCCCTCGCCTTCGTACGCCGGCAACGTCTGCAGCCGCGGATCGTCCACCGCCATGCCGACGGCATAGTGGTAAATCACCTGGTAGCGGTCGTCCGACAGGCCGAGCACTTCATGGTCGGCATCGTCGAAGAAGCAGCCAATGCCGGTACCGCGCCACCCTGCCGCTTCGGCCTCCAGCGTGACCACATGGCCCAGCATGCCCGCTTCCCAATGCAGATGGCGATAGGCGGCAGGGTCTGCCGCAACGGGCCGGGTGAATTCAGCCACCATCATGAATGCGACCGCACAGTGCGAGGCGATATCCTGATGACAGGATAGTGTGCGCGCAGTATTGCCTGCTCGCGCGGCGAACAGCTGGAACAACGGCAACTCCGGATCGGCAGGCTGCCAGGAGAACGTATCGCGCAGAACGGACTGCAGCGCACCTTTGGCCACTGCAATGCGCGGCAGCGCATACAGGCCCGGTTCAATCCCCTCCACCCTGTGCACCAGCAACAGCGGATGTACGCGCGCAGCATGTGGCCACAGCTTCCACACCGGCGCGCCGCCCGGCAGCAAGGCGGCAAGCAGGC
>JAJZUH010000024.1 GCA_021847165.1 Pseudomonadota bacterium | reverse complement strand
GTGGCGGGCGAGGTCAACGGTTTCGGCGTGGCCTGGGGGCTGCGCATGCTGCAGGGCCAATAGGGCGAGCAGCGTCTATGCCGTGAATTCGAACTCGGCGAGCAGGATGTGGTGGTCCGACGCATTGGTCGGTTTCACGGTGTAGTTCACCGGGCGCAGATGCCGGCTGTGGAAGATGTGGTCGAGCACGAACGGACGGTGGCGCCAGGTGACCTCGGTGGTCTGCACGGATCGATAACCGGCGTCGGCGAACTGGTGGATCAGCGAATCGCGGTTGCTGACGTTGAAGTCTCCGCCGATCAGCGCGGGGCCCTGCGTCCTGCGCAGTTGTTCGACGACGAGCTGGCGTTGCTGCAGGTGCTGTTCGCTGGATGAGTTGAGCATGAAGTAGGCCAGCAGATGGGTGTTGAACAGCTGCACCTCATGCCCGTACAGCGTGGTCTTGGCGCCGATGAGCAGGCGGTCGGTGGGCGTTGTCTTTTCGCCTTCGAATTCGAACTCGATCGGCGGCGAGGGCAGCTCCAGGCGGAACATGTCGCGCAGCGGCGTTCTGGAGAAGATCGCCAGGCCGATGCCGAAAGGCAGTTCGCGCGGATCGGCCTTGGGGTAAGAGAAATAGCTGTGGTAACCCTTGAGCGCGGCCTTCATGCGCGTGTAGTTGGGGGGCGGGTCGAGCTGCACGCCGCCGGGCAGCGCATGCTCCACTTCCTGCAGGATGATGATGTCTGCGTCAAAGCTCCGGATTTCCGCGATGGTCAGATCGAGATCGATGGGCGCCTGCACAGTCCCGGAGTCGTCCCATATCTGCCCGAACTGCATGTTGAACTGCATGACTTTGAATGTGCTCATGGGTAGCTATGATGCCATTGCAATCGTTTCATGCAAACCATTGTGTAATAAATACCTTCTGATGCAAATCGGCCACCCGACACGCGGCGCGTGGTCGGGAGATTTTATAATCACGCTGAAACACGCTGGCGGCGGCGGATCCGAGCACAGGGCGCAGCACGCCGACGTATCGCGTGGCACCGACGAACGGTAGCTCTGGCGAGTGCAGGCTGGCAGCGGTGTTATTTTTTCCTGAGCAGTTTCTCGAACTCGGCGGCAGGCACGGGCGGGCTGGCGAGATAGCCCTGGTACAGGTCGCAGCCTTTTGCCTGCAGAAAGCCCAGCTGCTCGGCGGTCTCGACGCCCTCGGCCAATACCTTGAAGCCCAGCGTATGCCCCATCGCGATGATGGTGGCGGCGATCTCCATGTCGTCCTGGTGGAACGGGATGTCGTCGACGAAACTCTTGTCGATCTTCAGGATGTCGAGCGGGAAACGCTTGAGGTAGGCGAGCGAGGAATAGCCCGTGCCGAAGTCGTCGATCGCCAGGCGGATGTCCTGCGCGCGCAGCAGGTGCAGCATCTTGACGGCATCCTCTTCCTGTTCCATCAGTGCGCTCTCGGTCAGTTCCAGTTCCAGGCGGTCGGCCGGGAAGCCGGTCTCGGCCAGCACCCTCGACACCAGCTCCGCGATGCTGCCGCGCATGAACTGGTGCGGCGAGAGATTCACCGCCAGCGTCAGGAACGGCAGGCCGGCTTCGATCCAGTGCGCACCCTGCCGGCAGGTTTCCCGCAGCACCCATTCGCCGATGGCGCCGATCAGGCCGGTCTCTTCCGCCAGCTGGATGAAATTCACCGGCTGGATCAGGCCGCGCTCCGGATCCTGCCAGCGCACCAGCGCTTCCGCGCCGACGATATGGCCGCTGGCGATGTCCACCTGCGGCTGGTAATACACGCGCAACTGGTTCGCCCCGATCGCATGGCGCAGCCGGTTCTCCAGTTCCAGGTGTTCGCCGGCGGCGCGCGTGAGCGCGTCGGTATAAAAGCGGTAGGTGTTGCGTCCCTGCCTCTTGGCCTGGTGCATGGCGGCATCGGCATGCTGGATCATCTGCTCGGCGCTGTTGCCGTCATTGGGGAAGATGCTGATGCCGATGCTGGCGCCGATGTAGATTTCCTGCCCGCTGGGCAGCACGAACGGTTGCGACAGCTGCTCGAGCAGCGATCTGGCCACGACGGCCGTGTCCTCCGGGCTGCCGATTTGCTCCAGCACCAGCAGGAATTCGTCGCCGCCCAGCCGGGCCAGCATGTCCTCGCTGCGCATGTGCATGGTCAGGCGCTCGGTCAGTTTGACCAGCACCTCGTCGCCGATCAGGTAGCCCATGCTGTCGTTGATGTTCTTGAAGCGATCGAGGTCGAGGTACAGCACGCCAAGCTGGGTGCGGTGCCGCTGCGCATGCGCCAGCGCGTGATCCAGATGCGACTGCAGCAGCAGGCGATTGGGCAGGTCGGTGAGCGGATCGAAATGCGCCAGGTGTTCGCGTTCCGCCTCGGACTGCTTGAGCTGGCTGAGGTCGGAAGAGATGCCCACGTAGTTCGTCGCCTTTCCCTGGTCGTCGCGCACCACGCTGATGGCCAGCCACGTGGGATAGAGTTCGCCGTTCTTGCGCCGGTTCCACACTTCCCCCTGCCAGAAGCCGATGTCCTCGATATTGGCCCACATCTTCCTGTAGAAATCCCTGCCCTGGCGGCCCGAATGAAGGATGCGCGGATTCTGGCCCAGCAGTTCGGATTCGGCATAACCGGTGTGTTTCACGAAGGACTCGTTGACTGCCAGGATATTCCCTTGCAGGTCGGTGACGATGATGCCGTTGTGGCTGCTCTGGAACACCGTCGCAGCCTGGCGCAGGGCATTCTCGTCCTGCTTGCGCTGGGTGATGTCGCGGAACATGCCGATCAGGCACAGCTTGCCGTCGATCGTGATGGAGGAGACGCTGATGTCGGCGTAGAACACCGACCCGTCCTTGCGCTTCACCAACACATTGTGGGTGGGGCGCTGTTCTCCGGCCAGGCGGCGCTCGAAGTCGTTCTGGACTTCGGGTAGCACCTCCGCCGGATGGATGTTTTCCAACCCGAGCTGGAGCAACTCTTCGGCACTGTAACCCAGCATGTGCTGGATCGCCGGATTGCTCATGACGAATTTCCTGGTCGTCGCATCCGCAAGCAGGATGCCATCGACGGCACTGTTGAAGATGTTGCGGAAGCGCTCCTCGCTTTCGCGCAGCGCCGCCTCTGCGCGCTTGCGCTCGGTGATGTCGTCGTTCACGACCACGAATTCGCCCGCTGCCGGGCTGTAGATGGAGAAGGAGAACCACTTGTCCAGTGCGGCCAGATAGTGCTCCCAGCGGGTTGCCTCCCCGGTCCGGGCAACCTTGCCGAACACCTGCAGCGAATCCGGGTTGGCTTCGGCATAGCCGGGGATGATCTCGCTCACCTTCTTGCCGATGACGTCGCGCAGGCCCGTGGTCTGCTCGAAGGCCGGGTTGACGGCGATGAATTCGTAATCCACGGGGACGCCGTCGCGGAAGATCATGCGGTAGTGGGCGACGCCGTTCAGCATGTTGTCGAACAGCGAGCGATAGGTCGCTTCGCTCTTGCGCAATGCCAGCTCCGCGCGCTTGCGCTGGGTGATGTCGTCGACCAGCGCGACGATATGGTCGGCCTTGCCGTCGGCGCCGCGTGTGCATTTGACGTTGAGATTGACGGTGATGGGGCTGCCGTCCTTGCGGATGAAGCGCTTTTCCAGGGTAAAGCCGTCGATCTCGCCCGCCTTCATGCGCTCGAATTGCGCAACGTTGTTGTCCAGATCGTCGGGGTGGGTGATGTCGGCCCAGGTGGTCTGCTGCAGTTCGTCGCGGGTGTAGCCCAGCATGTCGCACAGGCGCTCGTTCGCATACAGCCATGCCTTGCTGTCCGGCGAACTGATGGCCATGCCGATGAAGGGCAGGTCGTAGAACAGCTTGAGCTGCCTGTCCTTGTCCGTCGCTTGCCGGAGCAGTTTGCGCATCAGCAGAAACAGCAGCAGCGCCGTGGCGGCGATAAACACCAGGCTGGTGAACAGGTTGATCCATAGCGCCAGTGCATGCTCGGGCAGGAACAGCGCCAGCAGCTTGTCGGATGCGAAGATCCACAGGGCGGCAAGTATCCCGTAGAGCAGGGCGATGCCGGCGGGGGTCAGGTGTTTATTCATCGAACGGGGATTCTGGTTGCCGAGCAGGCAATGTAGTCGGTAGCGGGGGTGGATGCAATATCGGGCATTCTGGACATGCAGGCAGGGTCAAATCTGGGTGAAGGCGGCGACCACCCAGTAGCGCGCGAATTTTCCGATGGCGATGAACAGCGCGGCCTGCCATCCGTTCAGGCGCAGCCAGCCGGCGGCGAGGCACAGCGCATCGCCGATCAGCGGCACCCAGGCCAGCACCAGCGCGGGGGTGCCGTACCGCCGCACTTTCTCCACATGCTTGAGCTGCTGCGTCTGCGGCAGCATCCAGCCCATGCCGAAGGTCACCATGCCGCCCAGCGTGTTGCCGAGCGTGCCGAGCAACAGCGCGGGCCAGAACAGTTCCGGGTGGAGCTTCAGCACGCCGAACAGCACGGCCTCGGAACCGCCCGGCAGCAGCGTGGCGGCGAGGAAGCTGCTGACGAACAGTCCCCACAAACTGAGGTCGCTGCTGAGGAGGGCATTCAGGGTGTCCATCGGCGGGATGACGGGAGAGGTCGGGTCAAGGGATTTATCTCATTATGGATCAGTACATGCGGTGGCGGAACAGCCAGCCGGCGACGACGAAGGAGGCGAGGCCGATCAGCGCCATCGGCCAGAACTGGGGCAGCAGCAGCTCGAACGGCAAGCCTTCCAGGAACACGCCGCGCAGCACGACGAGGAAATAGCGCATGGGGTCGAGCAGGGTGATGGTCTGCACCAGCGCGGGCATGTTCCTGATCGGGGTGGCGAAGCCGGACAGGATGATGGCAGGCACCATGAAGATGAAGGCACCCAGCAATCCCTGCTGCTGGGTGAGCGCAAGCGAAGAGATCATCAGGCCCACGCCGACCCCGGAAAGCAGGAACAGCGCGATGCCGGCATACAGCGTGAGCAGGCTGCCCAGCAGTGGCACCTTGAACCAGAACACCGCGGCCAGCACGATCAGGCTGGATTCCGCCATCCCGATGATGAATCCCGGCAGCGTCTTGCCGATCAGTATCTCCACCGGGCGCAATGGCGTGACCAGCAATTGGTCGAACGTGCCCTGCTCGCGTTCGCGCGCGACCGACAGCGCGGTGACCAGCATGGTCACCAGCAGGGTGAGGATGCCGACGATGCCGGGCAGGAAGAACCAGCGGCTCTCCAGATTGGGATTGAACCAGGCGCGCGTCTCGATGTGCGACGGCGGCACGCTGCCGCCATGGTCGGCAGCCCAGTCGCGGTTGAAGCGGTCGACCATGACGCTCACGTCGTTGATGGCCAGCATGGCGGTGTTGGAATTGCGGCCGTCCACGATGACCTGCAGTTCGGCCGTCCGCCCGGCCTGCAGGTCTGCGCTGAAATGCGGGCCGACATGCACCACCATCAGCACCTGCTTGCCGTCGACCAGCGGGGCGATCTGCTGTTCATGGTCGACCTGCGCCACCCGGGTGAAGCTGGGCGAGCCGTCGAAGGTCGCCAGCAGTTCGCGCGCGGCGGCGCCGCGGTCTTCGTTGTAAACGGCGAACGGGACGTTCTTCAGGTCGAACGTCGCGGCATAGCCGAACACCACCAGCTGGATCAGCGGCGGCACGATCAGCACCAGCCGGCTGCGCTTGTCCTTCAGCAGCGTCAGGAATTCCTTGATCATCAGCGCGAGTATCCGTCCGGGCATGGCTACTCCAGCCGCTTGCGCGCATTGCGCCAGGTCAGGCCGAGAAAGACCGCGGCGAGGATGAGCAGTCCCAGCGCGTTCGGCAGGATGACGCTCCACACGTCGCCGGCGAGGAAGACGGTCTGCAGGATCGCCACGTAGTAACGCGCGGCGATCAGGTGGGTGATGACCTGCACCACGGGAGGCATGCTGCCGATGTCGAAGATGAAACCGGACAGCAGGAACGCGGGCAGGAAGGTGGCGACCAGCGCCACCAGCCCGGCAACGAACTGGCTGCGCGCCACGGTGGAGATCAGCAGGCCCATGCCCAGTGCGGTGACGAGGAACAGTGCCGACGCCGCGAACAGCACCCACAGCGAGCCGCGCAAGGGCACCCCGAACAGGAACAGCGCCATGCTCACCGCCAGCACCAGTCCGCCCAGCCCGAGGATGAAATAAGGCAGCAATTTGCCGACGATCACTTCGCTCATCGACAGCGGCGTGACCAGCAAGGCCTCCATCGTGCCACGCTCCCATTCGCGCGACATCACCATCGCGGTGAGCAGGGCGCCGATCAGCGTCATGATGATGGCGACCAGTCCCGGCACCAGGAAGTTGCGGCTGCGCAGCTCGCCGTTGAACCACACGCGCTGCTCCAGCCGGACCGGCACGTCGGGCGTCAGTCCGCGCTGCAACGCATAGTGCTCCAGCCATTTCCCCCACGCCCCCTGCACATAGCCGGAAACGATGCGCGCGGTGTTCGCATCCACGCCGTTGACGATCAGCTGGATCGGCGCGCCGTCGGGCTGGCGCAGCTGCTTCGCGAAATCGGCGCGCAACACCACGATGGCATTCACGCGCCCGGCCATCATCGCTTCCTGCGCGGCGCCGGCGTTGTCATACAGGCGGGTGTCGAAGTAGCGCGACTGGTGCAATGCGGCGGAGAAGTCCGCCGTATCCGCCCCCGGCTGCTCCACGACCAGCGCCAGCGGGATGTGTTCGGAGTCCAGCGACACGCCGTAGCCGAACAGCAGCAGCAGGAAGATCGGCATCAGGAACGCGATCGCGATGCTGCTGGGGTCGCGCACGATCTGCAGGAATTCCTTGCGCATCAGCCCGCGCAGCCGCATGCCGCTACTCATGGCTTCTCCTCGTTTTGTTCGTGCGCCAGGATCAGCGCGACGAACGCGTCTTCCATCGTGGGTTCTGGCTGCGCCTCGCTGCGTGCCTGGTCCTTGATGCTGCCCGGCGTCCCCATGGTCAGGATTTCGCCCGCCGCCATGATGGCGAGCCGGTCGCAGTATTCCGCTTCTTCCATGAAATGCGTGGTGACCATCACGGTCACCCCCCGGCCGGCCAGCGCGTTGATGCGCGACCAGAATTCGCGCCGCGCCAGCGGGTCGACGCCGGAGGTGGGCTCGTCGAGAAAGAGGATGTCGGGTTCGTGCATCAATGCGCACGCAAGCGCCAGACGTTGTTTGTAGCCGAGCGACAGGTCGCCGCTGGTGAATTCGGCGAGGGGGGACAGTTCGAACTCCTGCAATGCCCAGTCGATGCGCTGCCTGATTTTTTGCCCGGACAGGCCGTAGATGCTGCCGAAGAAACGCAGGTTTTCCGCCACGCTGAGATTGCCGTACAGCGAAAATTTCTGCGACATGTAGCCGATGCGCGCCCGCGCTTCGGCGGCGGCATGGCGCAGGTCGGCACCGGCCACGCGCAGCGTGCCGCCGCTGGGCGGCAGCAGCCCGCACAGCATGCGGAAGGTGGTCGATTTGCCCGCGCCGTTGGCGCCGAGCAGGCCGAACACCTCGCCGCGGGCGACCGAGAAGTCGAGGTTGTTCACCGCGTAGAAGTCGCCGAAGCGGCGCTGCAGCTTGCTCACCTCGATGACGGGCTGGCCCGGGTGCGTTGCGGCGGTATGGGATGCGGGCGTTTCGGCCGGCGGGGACGGCGCGATATCGTTGCCGCCGTTCGCCTTGAGCAGCGCGACGAAGCTGTCCTCGAACCGCGGTGCTGTCGGCTTCAGTGCAATGCCGCCAGCCTCGGGCAGCAGCCGGTCGAGGCCGGTCGGGGCGGCATCCTGCATCACCACGCGGATGCGATCGCCCTGGATCAGGCTGTCCAGCACGCCCGGCGTCCGCGCCAGCCGGGCCAGCAGCGTGCGCTTGTCGGCGTTTGCCGTGCCGACCTCGTAGGTGCGGCCGCGCATGCTGTCGCGCAACTCGCCGGGCGTACCCTGCGCCAGCAGGCGGCCTTCGTGCAGCAGCACGACTTCGTCGCAGCGTTCCGCTTCGTCCAGATAGGAGGTGCTGAGCAGCACGCTGGTGCCGTGTTCGCGCACCAGGCGGTACACGATGTCCCACAGCTCGCGCCGCGACAGCGGGTCCACGCCGACCGTCGGTTCGTCCAGCAGCAGCAGCGCGGGCTGGCGCACCAGCGCGCAGGCGAGGCCCAGCTTCTGTTTCATGCCGCCGGAAAGCCGTCCCGCCAGGCGCCGGGTGAAGGGTTCAAGTCCGGCCATGCGCATCAGTTCGGCATAGCGTGCCGCGCGCGCCGTTGCGGGTACGCCCTGCAGGTCGGCATAGAGGTCGAGGTTCTCCTGCACGGTAAGGTCTTCGTACAGGCCGAAGCGCTGCGGCATGTAGCCGATCGCGCCCTGCACCTGCAGCGATTGGGTGGCGGCATCCAGGCCGAGCACGCTGATGTTGCCTGCATCCGGCAGCAGCAGTCCGGCGGCGAGGCGCATCAGCGTGGTCTTCCCCGCGGCATCGGGGCCGACCAGGCCGGTCACCAGGCCATGGCGGACGCGGAAGCTGACCTGCTGCAATGCCTGCACCTGCCGCGCACCGGCGCGGAACGACCTGGAAATGTCGTTGACTTCGAGTGCGATCTGGCCGGTGGTTGCCACGGATTGCTCAGGAATCCCGGCAGCGGTCGGCGCCCTGCGCGGCGGGCTGTCCGGGAGTGATGGTCACCGTGGCAGGCATGCCCATGCGCAGCTCGCCCTGCGGGTTGCACACGAAGATGCGCACCTGGTAGACCAGGCTGCTGCGCACCTCGGTGGTTTCCACCGATTTGGGCGTGAATTCCGCCGTCGGCGAGATATAGCCGATCCAGCCCGGATACTGCTTGCCGGGGAAACTGTCGGTGCTCACTGCGGCGCGCATTCCCGGCTGCAGCTTGCCGAGATCGGGTCCCTGCACATAGGCGCGCACCCAGACGGGATCGGTCAGCGCCAGCGTATAGACGGGACGCTGCGGCGACGCCATGTCGCCGGGCTCGAGGATGCGTTCCTGCACGATGCCGTTGTCCGGCGCATACAGCGAGGCATCGGCCAGCGCCTTGCGCGCCACGTCCAGTGCCGCGCGGTTGGCTTGCAGCATGGCCCGCGCTGCCGCGATGTCTTCGCGGCGCGGCCCCAGCCGCGCAAGCTTGAGCGTTTCCTGCAGCGCCCTGTACCTGGACTGCGCCGCATCGGCTGCCGCCAGCGCGTCGTCCACCTGCTGCTGCGCGACGAAATGCTGCGCAGCCAGATCCTTCGTCCTTTGATAGGTATGCGCGGCATTGTCGGCGGCGATGCGCGCGGCGTCGGCGTCGGCCTCGGCTTTGCCGATTTCTTCGGGGCGATTGCCTGCTTCGAGCCGGGCGAGCACCTGTTGCTGCGATGCGAGCTGGGCCTGTTGCAGATCGACCGTGCGCGACAGCCGCTCGGCATCGAGCGTCGCCAGCAACTGGCCTTTGCGGACCGCATCGCCTTCCCTGACCAGCAGGGTGGCGATGCGCTCGGAACCGTTGAACGCCAATTGCACCTGGCGGATATCGACGTTGCCGTACAGCGTCAACGTGCCGGCACCGGCATCCTGCCGATTGCCGAAATGCCATGCCGCGAAACCGGCCGATCCCAGCATGCCGGCAACAAGGAAAAGCAGGAGCAGTTTTCGTTTCATGGACGTCTCCGGGGTGCCGGCTTCGGCATCAGTGTGCGTATCAGGCGGTCGAGGCCGCTGCGCACTTCGGCGGCGGATTCCCTGTTGAGCCTGGCCTGGTGCATGACGGCGAGGCCGACGATGGTGGCATGGAACAGCAGTGCGGCTTCATCGTCGGCGGCGATGCCGGCACGTTCCAGCAGGTGGCGGATCGACAGGCGCACATGCCGGATCAGCTTGCGCAGCGGCTTGCGGATGTCGGGATCGCTGTCGGCCGCAACGATCAGGCCCAGCAGCACGCGCGGCGGCAGGCCGTCGATCAGGAGTCGCGCGAGACCGTCTGCCAGCGTTTTTCCCCGCGGGTTGGCCTGCAATTGCGCGGCGATATTGTCCATCAGGCCGTGCAGGGTGAATTCGGCAATGGCCAGCAGCAGGTTCGCCCGCTTGGGGAAATAGTAGGTCAGGTGGCTCTGCTTGATGCCGGCTGCCTGCGCGATCTGCGGTTGCGTCAGCGCGCTGACGCCTTTTTCGCGCAACAACGTCGAGCCCGCGATCAGGATGCTTTGCTTGATGCTCATGGCGCCACCCGGAGGATGTTTGGTTTGGTAAGGCTACCAATTTTGCCGGCAAACTTCAAATGCCGGGCGGGAGCGATGATGGCGGGCTATTGCCCGCGCACTGCGGAGAAGACTTTCCTGGCCAGATCTCCGGCGGCTTGCAGGGGATGGGCGCGTATCTCCTTTTCCTGTTCGGCCATCATCAGGAACAGCCCGTCCAGCGCCTTGCGCGTGATGTAATCCTCGAGGTTGGCGTCATCCTGGTTGACCAGGCCGAGCTGCGCGCCTTGGCCGGCAAAGCGGTTGTAGGCCCGGGCCAGACCGACTTTCTGCATGGACTGCGTGACGACGGGTTTGAATCTTGCACCCAGCGCGGTTTCGGTATTGCGGCGGAAATATTGCGTGGCGGCATCGTCGCCGCCGAGCAGTATGCCCTTCGCGTCGCCGACTGTCATGTGCTTCACGGCATCGACCAGCAGCGCCTTCGCCTCCGGTACCGCGGCCTCGGCGGCACGGTTCATCGAGGTCGTCAGTTCGTCGGAATATCTGCCCAGTCCGACCTTGCGCAGGGTGCGGTCGGCCCGTTGCAGGTTTTCCGGCAGCGGGATGCGCACCTTGTCGTTGCCGAGGTAGCCGTTCTCTTTGGCGAGGCGGGCCACGGCGGTTTCCGCACCCTGCGTGAGCGCCTGTTTCAGGCTGGCGGTTTGTTCCTGGGCAGTGAACTGCGCGAGTCCGGAAGGCTTGGCGGCGGGGGAGGGCGACGTTGCGGCGGGCTGCTCCAGTTCGTTCAGCCTGGCCTTGAGCTGGTCCAGGTCGAGCGCGCTGACAGGCATGCTCAACGCGAGCATGCCGAGCAACAGGGTGCGGCGCATCATTTCTTCTTTGGTGCCAGCAGGTCGGTGATGGTGCCTTCCGCCATTTCCGCTGCGAAGCACAGCGTTTCCGACAGCGTCGGGTGCGGGTGGATGGTGAGGCCGATGTCTTCCATGTCCGCGCCCATCTCCAGCGCCAGCACGCCTTCGGCGATCAGCTCGCCGGCGTTGGTGCCGACGATGCCCATGCCGAGGATGCGGCGCGACTTCGGATCGAGCAGCACCTTGGTCGAGCCTTCCTCGCGCGCGATGGACAGCGCGCGGCCGGAAGCGGCCCACGGGAACGAGGCCTTCTCGTACTCGACGCCCTGCGCCTTGGCTTGCGTTTCGGTCAGGCCCATCCAGGCGATCTCCGGATCGGTGTAGGCCACGGAAGGAATGGTCAGCGGCTCGAAGAAGGCCTTGTGCCCGGCGATGTTTTCCGCCGCGACCTTGCCTTCGTGCACCGCCTTGTGCGCCAGCATCGGGTCGCCGACGATGTCGCCGATGGCGAAGATGTGCGGCACGTTGGTGCGCATCTGCTTGTCCACCGGGATGAAGCCGCGCTCGTTGACGATGAGCCCAGCCTTCTCGGCATCGATCATCTTGCCGTTCGGGCGGCGGCCCACGGCCATCAGCACTTTGTCGTACAGCTGCGGTTCGGCCGGAGCCTGCTCGCCTTCGAAGGTGACTTTCAAGCCGGCCTTGGTTGCCTCGATCCTGGTGACCTTGGTCTTCAGCATGATGGCTTCGTAGCGCTTGGCGATGCGCGTATGCAGCGGCTTGACCATGTCCTTGTCGGCGCCCGGCATCAGCTGGTCCATCAGTTCGACCACGGAGATCTTTGCACCCAGTGCTTCGTACACGGTGGCCATCTCCAGGCCGATGATGCCGCCGCCGATCACCAGCATGCGCTTGGGCACGTCCTTCAGCGCCAGTGCTCCGGTGGAGTCGATGATGCGCGGGTCGTCATAGGGGAAGCCGGGGATGCGTGCCACGCTGCTGCCGGCGGCGACGATGGCGTTGTCGAAGGTGACGACCTTCTTGCCTTCCGCCGTTTCCACTTCGAGGCTGTTGGGCGAGGTGAACTTCGCCACGCCGCGTACCACCTGCACCTTGCGCTGCTTGGCCAGCCCGGCGAGGCCGCCGGTGAGCTTGCCGATCACGCTTTCCTTCCAGGTACGGATGGCGTCGATGTCGATCTTCGGCTTGGCGAAGGTCACGCCGTGATGCGATACCTCTTCCGCTTCGTTGATGACCTTGGCCACATGCAGCAGCGCCTTGGACGGGATGCAGCCGACGTTGAGGCACACGCCACCGAGCGAAGCGTGCTTCTCGATCAGCACTACCTGCTTGCCGAGGTCGGCCGCGCGGAACGCCGCGGTGTAGCCGCCGGGGCCGGCGCCGAGCACCACCACTTCGGCGTGGATGTCGCCCTTGGCGACTTTGGCGGCGGGTGTCTGAGCGGCTTGCGGTGCTGCGGCAGCGGGGGCGGCTACTTGCGGAGCGGGCTTGCTCGCGGCGGGAGCTGGTGCAGCGGCGCTGCTTTCCAGCAGCAGGATCACCGAGCCTTCGCTGACCTTGTCGCCGACCTTGATCTTGAGCTGCTTCACCACACCGGCGACGGGGGCGGGCACGTCCACGGTCGCCTTGTCGGTTTCCAGCGAGATGAGCGCCTGTTCCTTCTCGACCTGGTCGCCGGGCTTCACGGATATTTCGATGACGGCGACGTTCTTGAATCCGCCGATGTCCGGAACTTTGATTTCGATGGTTTGGCTCATGTCGTTTCCTCTTTACACAGGTTTTATATTTCTTGTCAGATGCGGATCTGCCCGTTGCCGAGCACGATGTATTTCTGCGACGTCAGTCCTTCCAGGCCGACCGGACCGCGCGCGTGGATCTTGTCGGTGGAGATGCCGATCTCGGCCCCCAGCCCATACTCGAAGCCGTCGGCGAAACGCGTCGAGGCGTTCACCATCACGCTGCTGGAATCCACTTCGCGCAGGAAGCGCATCGCCCTGGTGTAGTTCTCGGTGACGATGCTGTCGGTGTGCTGCGAGCCATAGGTGGCGATGTGGGCGAGCGCCTCGTCCAGGTCGGCCACCACCCGGATACTGAGGATGGGGGCGAGGTATTCGGTGTGCCAGTCTTCCTCGGTGGCGGCCTTCATCTGCGCAACATGCTTGCGCGCGGCGTCGTCGCCGCGCAGTTCCACGCCCTTGTCCAGGTAGATCTTGCACAGCTCGGGCAATACCTTTGCCGCGACGTTGGCATTCACCAGCAGCGTTTCCATCGCGTTGCACACGCCGTAGCGATGGGTCTTGGCGTTGTCGGCGATGCGTACGGCTTTTTGCAGGTCGGCCTCGTCGTCGATGTACACGTGGCACACCCCGTGCAGGTGCTTGATCACGGGAATGCGCGCCTCGTTCGAGACGCGCTCGATCAGTTCCTTGCCGCCGCGCGGCACGATCACATCGACATGCTCTTTCATGGTGATGAGCTCGCCCACGGCGGCGCGGTCGGTGGTGTTGACGACCTGAACCGCCGTCTCGGGCAGGCCCGCCGCCTTGAGGCCGGCCTGCACGCAGGCGGCGATGGCGCGATTGGAATGGATGGCCTCGGAGCCGCCGCGCAGGATCGCCGCGTTGCCGGACTTCAGGCACAGCCCGGCGGCGTCCGCGGTCACGTTGGGGCGCGATTCGTAGATGATGCCGATGACGCCGAGCGGCACGCGCATCTTGCCGACCTGGATGCCGGAAGGGCGGTATTTCATGTCGCTGATCTCGCCGATGGGGTCGGGCAGGGCGGCGATCTGCTGCAGGCCTTCGGCCATGCCCTTCACCGTCTTTTCGGTGAGGGTGAGCCTGTCCACCGAGGCGGCATCCAGTGCATGGGCTTTCGCGGCGGCGACATCCTTGGCATTCTCGGCGATCAGCCGGGCGCTGTCGCGCAGCATGGCATCTGCGATGGCAAGCAGCGCGCGGTTCTTGGTGGCGGTGTCGGCCTGCGCCATCAGGCGCGATGCGGCGCGCGCCTGCTGTCCGACGGACTTCATGTATTGCTTGATGTCTTCCATGATGGTTCCAATGTTGCGTGTGGCGAGCATTTTAGCATTCCGCTTGCGCTAGAATGCGCACTCTATTCATAGAGAGCGCGCCATGTCCGACATTCTCAACAAGATCCTGGCGGTCAAGAACCAGGAAGTAGCCGCCGCATTGTCGGCCAAGCCATTGCCCTCCATTCGTGCCGAAGCCGAGCAGGCTGCGCCGGCGCGCGATTTCGTCGGTGCCATCCGCAACAGGATTGCCGGCGGGCGCGCCGCGGTGATCGCCGAGATCAAGAAAGCCAGCCCCAGCAAAGGGGTGATCCGTGCCGATTTCCGTCCGGCGGAGATCGCACGCAGCTATGCCCGGCACGGCGCGGCCTGTTTGTCGGTGCTGACCGACGAGCAGTTCTTCCAGGGCAGCGCGGCGTATCTGCAGCAGGCGCGTGCGGCGTGCGACCTGCCGGTGCTGCGCAAGGATTTCATGGTGCACGAGTACCAGGTCTATCAGGCGCGGGCGATGGGGGCGGATGCCATCCTGCTGATCGCCTCGGCGCTGACCCTGAACCAGATGAAGGCGCTGGAGAAGCTGGCGCACAAGCTGGGCATGGCGGTGCTGGTGGAAGTGCACGACGGCAGGGAGCTGGAAATCGCGCTGCAGCTGGCGACGCCGTTGATCGGCATCAACAACCGCAATCTGCGCACTTTCGAGGTCAGCCTGCAGACGACGCTGGATCTGCTGTCGTCCATCGCGGCCGCGGACGCGGGCAACGACCGCATCGTGGTCACCGAGAGCGGCATCTTCACCGCGCAGGACGTGCAGCTGATGCGCGACCATCGGGTGCACGCCTTCCTCGTCGGCGAGGCGTTCATGCGCGCGGACGACCCGGGAGCCGAGCTGGCCAAAGTCTTCGGTGACGCATGAGCGCCATCCATCCCTCCGAGCTCTCGTTCATCGTCAGGCATGCGCCGTTCGACCGCATGGACACGGAGCACGTGCTGTGGATGATGGAGCGCATGCATCTGGGCTATTACGCCGAGGGCGAGGTGATCGTCTCGCCCCAGCAGGGCGCGGTCGACCGTTTTCTGGTGATCAAGCAGGGCATGGTGCACGGCGAACAGAACGTCGCCCACGCTTCCGAGGCGGATACCTGGCTGGAGCTGGCGGAAGGGGAATGTTTCCCGCTCGGGGCATTGCTGGCCAACCGGCCTGTCGCCAGCGTCTACCGTGCGGGCAGCGATTCCTTCTGTTATGAACTGGGCGCCGGGGATTTCCGGCAGCTGATCGACATGAGCGCCGCGTTCCGCGATTTCTGCACGCGGCGCATCGCCAACCTGCTGGAGCACTCCAAGCAGGTCATCCAGGCGCAGTACAGCCATTCGAGCGTCGAGCAGCAGTCGCTGGCCAGTCCGCTGTCGGCGATCATCCGGCGCGCGCCGGTCACTTGCCCGCCGCAGGCCACGGTGCGGCAGGCGCTGCAGCTCATGCACGAGCAGCATGTGGGTTCGATGGTGGCAGTGGATGAGCACGGGCGGCCTTGCGGCATCCTGACATTGCCCGATGTGCTGGAACGCGTCGCCTTGCCCCAGATCGACCTCGACCAGCCGGTGATCGGCGTGATGTCGCAGCAGCTGGAGTCCTTGCCGCCGCACGCGCTGGCGTACGAGGCGGCGCTGACCATGGCCAGGCAGGGTTTCCGTCATGTGCTGGTGGTCGAGGAGGGGCGATTGCTCGGCCTGGTGACGGAAAAGGACCTGTTCGCCTTGCAGCGGGTGGGGCTGCGCCAGATCGGCATGACCATCCGGCATGCCGACACCGTCGAGGTGCTGCAACAGGGCGCGGCGGACATCCGCAGCATGGCGCATAACATGATGGCGCAGGGCGTGGCGCCGGAGCAGCTGACCCAGTTCATCTCCACCTTCAACGACCTGCTCGCCGCCCGCGTGGTGGAGCTGGAGTTCAAGGCCAGCGGCCTGTACGACACCCCCCTGCACGCCGGCATGTGCTGGATGGCGCTGGGGTCGGAAGGCCGTTTCGAGCAGACGCTGAACACGGACCAGGACAATGCCATCATCTTCGAGGCGCCGCCCGGCATGACCGAGGACCAGGTGCGCGAGACGCTGTTGCCGGTGGCGCGGCGCATCAACGAGAGCCTGGCGCTGTGCGGCTTCCCCTTGTGCAAGGGCGAGATCATGGCGAGCAACCCCAGGTGGTGCCTGTCGCTGGCGGAGTGGAAGCAGGCCTTTTCCGCCTGGATCCGGGGCGGCACGCCGGAGTCCCTGCTGTATGCCAGCATCTTCTTCGATTTCCGTGCACTGTACGGGGCGCAGCATCTGGCCGGGGATCTGCGCGAATGGCTGGCGCGCGTGGCCAGCGACAACAGCCGCTTCCTCTACATGATGGCCGAGAATGCCCTGCGCAACCGGCCGCCGCTGGGAGTGATCCGCGATTTTGTCCTCAACGACTCGAACCGGATCGACCTCAAGCTCAATGGCATCACACCGTTCGTGGATGCGGCACGCATCTTCAGCCTGGCGGTGGGCGTGACGCAAACCAACACCATCCAGCGCTTGCGCCTGAGTGCGGCGAAGATGAACCTGCCCGAATCGGAGATCGAGGCGTGGATCGACGCGCTGCTGTTCATCCAGGTGCTGCGTTTGCGCCATCACGACGAATCCAGCGCCAGGGGCCAGAACGACACGGCGCTGGATAACCTGATCGATCCCGCGTCGCTGAACGAACTGGACCGCCGCATCCTCAAGGAGGCCTTCCGTCAGGCGCGCAAGGCGCAGGCCAAGCTGAGACTGGATTACCAGCTTTGAGAAGGCTGCTGCAACGCTGGTTCGCTCCCGCGCCGCGCCTGAGTGCGCAACAGAAAGCCCGC
>JAJZUH010000188.1 GCA_021847165.1 Pseudomonadota bacterium | reverse complement strand
TCCCCTGGAACGCCTTGCCCCGTTGCTGCACGCTCTGCACCAGCAACATGCGACACAGATATTCGCCAGGCAGTGCATCCGGCTCGATCTTCAACCGGTGGATGGACAGCTCCGCTTCGCGCGCCCCTGTCAGCGGCAGGTTCTGGAAGAACAGCAGATCCTCCTTCAGTCGCGCGTTCTCGTCATTCAGGCTCTTCAGCTGCGCCTCGATACCCTGGGTCGACGCCTGCTCGATCTGCCCCTGGCGCTCGTAGGCCGCGATCTGATTGGCCTGAGAAGCATTCTCGCTCTCCAGGTAATGCACCCGTTCGCGCAATTCGGTCAATTCCTTCTCGGTCTGGCCGCGGTGGAATCCAGCGAACTCCAGCCCGGAATTGTAGGCCCACCAGACCAGCAGGCCGAACAACGCCAGGATCGGCAACACGATCGCCCAGCGCACATACCACGGCACATGCGGACGTACCGACAGCCGCGGTGCCGAGATACTGAATTTGCGCCGGAAGCTGCGTATCATTGCCATATCAGGGCAACAGTGGAACCACGTTCAATCCGGTCGACTCGGCCAAACCGAACATGATGTTCATGTTCTGCACCGCCTGCCCCGCCGCGCCTTTCACCAGATTGTCGATCACCGACAGCACCACCACGGTATCGCCGCCCTGCGGCCTGTGCACCGCGATGCGGCACAGGTTGGAGCCACGCACGGAGCGGGTCTCCGGCAAACTGCCGGCAGGCAACACGTCAACGAACGCTTCGTTGGCATAGCGCTGTTCGAACAGGGTCTGCAAATCCGCGTCCTTCTTGAGGCGTCCGTAAAGCGTGGCATGGATGCCGCGTATCGTCGGCGTCAGGTGCGGCACGAAAGTCAGCCCGACCGGCTTGCCGATGACGTTCGCCAGGCCTTGTTTGATTTCCGGCAGGTGCCGATGCCCGGCCACCCCGTAAGCCTTGAAATTGTCGCTCGCTTCGGCAAACAGGGTATGAATCTCGGCCTTGCGTCCGGCCCCGGATACGCCGGATTTGGCATCGGCGATCAGCGAACCGTCCTCGATCAGCCCCGCCTCCAGCAAAGGAATGAAACCCAGCTGTACCGCAGTCGGATAACACCCCGGGTTCGCCACCAGGCGCGCCTGCCCGATCTGTGCCCGGTTCACCTCGGGCAGGCCATACACGGCCTCCGCCACCAGGTCGGGACAGGCATGGGGCATGCCGTACCATTTCTCCCATACGGTAATGTCCTTGATGCGGAAATCCGCAGCCAGGTCGATCACCCTGACTCCGGCGTCCAGCAAGGCGCGCGTCTGCTGCATGGCGATGCCATTGGGGGTGGCGAAAAAAACCACATCGCACTGGTCCAGAGCTGCTTCGTCCGGATGGGTGAACGCAAGGTCGACGTAACCGCGCAGGCTGGGAAACATCTGGCTGACCGGCGTGCCCGCATCGGCGCGCGAAGTAATCGCACGCAGCTCGGCCTGCGGATGTCCCGCCAGCAAGCGCAGCAACTCGACTCCGGTATAACCTGTACCGCCTACGATCCCGATCTTCAACACTGTTCTCACTCCAAAATCAGCTGTAAATGATAAAGGAAAAAGCCGCCCAAAGGCGGCTTTTTCTGTCCTGCGAACCCCCTGCAAGGGATTAACGCTTGGAGAATTGCTTCCTGCGACGCGCCTTGCGCAGACCGACCTTTTTACGCTCGACTTCACGCGCATCGCGAGTGACCAGACCGGCCTTGCTCAATGTGGACTTGAGGTTGGCATCGTAGTCGATCAATGCACGGGTAATGCCATGACGCACTGCACCGGCCTGACCGGATTCGCCGCCACCGGTGACGTTCACCATGATGTCGAACTTGCCGACCGTCTCGGTCAGTTCCAGCGGCTGACGCACCACCATGCGGCCCGTCTCGCGCGAGAAGAACACGTCGACCGGCTTGTCGTTGACGATGATTTCGCCCTTGCCAGGCTTGATGAACACACGTGCCACCGCGCTCTTGCGACGGCCCGTTCCGTAGTTATAAGTCACGCTCATGATTAAGCCTTCAACAGATCGATGGGTTTCGGTTGCTGCGCGCTGTGCGGATGAGTCGCACCGCCGTACACCTTGAGCTTGCTCAACATGGCGTAGCCCAGCGGGCCTTTCGGCAACATGCCGCGCACCGCCTTTTGCAGCACGCGCTGCGGATGGCGCTGTTGCAGCTTGGTGAAATTCGTTTCGTACAGGCCGCCCGGGTAAGTCGAGTGGCGGTAGTACATCTTGGCCTGCGCCTTGTTGCCGGTCACGCGCAACTTGTCGGCATTGACGACCACTACGAAATCGCCGGTATCGACGTGCGGCGTATAGATGGCCTTATGCTTGCCGCGCAAACGGGCTGCGATCTGGCTGGCCAAACGCCCCAGTACTTGATTGCTGGCATCGACCAGCAGCCAGTCGTGCTGGACTTCGTGCGGCTTTGCGGAAAATGTTTTCATGGCATTTCCTAAAACTAAAAATGGATAACAGACTGCGAAGGGCGCGCATTCTATGCGAGACCTCCCCCCATGTCAAACATCTATCGGTTAAGCGGATTCGCCTGCCCCGGGGCCGGATTGCGCAACACTCCGTCCAGCCAGACCTTCCAGCGCTGGTATTTCCCCGGCAATCCGGATGAAACCCGCGGCACCGCGATGTTTTCGGCCGCCCTGTCGTACGCGCCGTGCATTCCGGCAGCCAGCCGGGCCGCGCCAGCCAGTCCGGCCTCTGTCTGCGCCAGTTGCCGGATGGGGAAAGGCACGCACAGCGCGATCCCCTGCTGCAGGCAACTCAGGCCGGACAGTCCACCGGACAAACAGGCGCGCTCGATGCCGTATTCGCGCCGAAAATCCTCCAGTATCCGCACCACGCGGAAAATGATGCCTTCCAGCAGCAAACCGGCGACGCGCTGGGCCGGCAGGCGCTCCACCGGGGCCGAGAACGTCACGCCCAGATCGCCCCGGAAATACGGCGCTCCCAGCCCGCTCGGCTCGGCCAGGCAGAAGATATCGTCGCAGGCGAGCTCTTCCACCCGGCACGCTGCCGCCGGATAAGGCGCCAGCGCGGCCGCAATGGAGTTGAGCGTGCCTTCGCAGGCCAGATATACCCGTTGCGCCTCGTCCTGCCAGACCAGCGTCTGCAGATAACC
>JAJZUH010000023.1 GCA_021847165.1 Pseudomonadota bacterium | reverse complement strand
GGCGCCGGCAGCCTGGTCTCGCCGGGCAAGACGCTGGAGAGCGGCATGCTCTACATGGGCCGTCCGGCCAAGGCGGTGCGCGCGCTGACAACGGAGGAGATCGCCTACCTGCGCTATTCCGCCGAGCATTACATGAGGGTGAAAGACAATTACCTGATCGGCCCGCAGTTTTAGGGCAGTTACGTCGCGGTCAGACAAATACCGAAATAGCGGTTTCTCGCCATCAGTCGAGTTGCCTCCGTCACATTGCAGCTTTCCAGCAACAAGGTGAGTGAGGACTTCGTCATGACGGATGTTAAAATTGCGCAAGCATTGCGACCCTCGCTGGATGCCCTGATGCAGGCGATCAAGGAACAAGAAACCGGAACATGACCACTCTCAACCCGCAGGATTTCAAACGTGCCAGCGTGAATCTGGAGACCGCACGCATCGCGTGGAAGGAACTGCAGCGCTTCTTTGCCAGCGGCTCGGCGATCCTGGTCGCTGCCGAACTCGACCTGGTCGAGGTGGCGTTCCAGATCTCCGAGGACAACAAGGCGCAGGTGCTGGAATGGATGCAGTCCGGGCAGATCGCCCGCGTTCCCGACGCGCAGGCGCTGGCCTGGTACGAGGCCGATGCCGACGTCTGGGCGGTGGTGGTCAGGCCTTATGTGCTGGTGCAGCAGGTTTGATGCGTACAAGTTTGATGAAAGAAAGACGATGAAGAAAATCCTGGTCCTGGGGCTGCTGCCCTTGCTGGTGGCGTGCCAGAGCACGCCCAAGCTGGAAGACGATACGCGCTACGTGAAGCTGGCAAAGGTGGTGGACGTGCATGTGTTCACCGATGCGGAACGCAAGGAGGCGGCCAAGACGCTGCCACCGAGTGACAGCGGGGTGGGCTTCGGTATCGGCATCGGCGTGGGTACCGGCGGTTACGGCGGGATGATGATCGGTGCGGGCACCGGCCTGAGCGGGCGCGACCGGCGCAAGGAACCGCCGCAAGTCGCTTACGGTGCCAACCGCTTTACGGTGCAGCCGCTGCACACCAGCGAGCGCATCGAGGTGATGAGCTACAAGCATTACAAGGTGGGCGATTGCGTCAAGGTGCTGACCGGGCACCCGACCGAATTCGCGCGGCTGTTCGATCCGAAAGAGGGCGAGCTCTGCAACTGACCGCCGCGGCTAGAGCTGCTTCATGGCCGCATCGATGCGCTGACACAAGGTCTTGAGTATCTTGATGCGGGCGAAGTTCTTGTCGTTGGCTTCCACCAGCGTCCACGGTGCGGCTTCGGTGCTGGTGCGGTCGACCATGTCGCCGACCGCCTGTTCGTAGGCGTCCCACTTTTCCCGGTTGCGCCAATCCTCCGCCGTGATCTTGAAGCGCTTGAAGCCGATCTTCTCGCGCTCCTTGAAACGGCGCAGCTGCTCTTCCTTGCTGATCGACAGCCAGAATTTCACCACCACGGTCTGGTGACGCACCAGCTGCGCTTCGAAATCGTTGATCTCGCCATAGGCGCGCATCCAGTCGGCCTCGGAACAGAACTTCTCCACCCGCTCGACCAGCACGCGGCCGTACCATGAGCGGTCGAAGATGGTGACCCGGCCCTTGCGCGGAATGTGCCGCCAGAAGCGCCACAGATAAGGCTGCGCGCGCTCTTCCTCGGTCGGCGCGGCGATGGGAACGATCTGGTACTGGCGGGCTTCGAGCGCACTGGCGATGCGGCGGATGCTGCCGCCCTTGCCGGCCGCATCGTTGCCTTCGAAGACCGCGATCACGGTGATGTCCTTGAATTTCTCGTGCCGGGTCAGCAGCGCCAGCTTGCCCTGATATTTTTCCAGCTCGGCATCGAATTTCTTTTTCTCCAGTTTCTGGGTGAGGTCGAGCGTCTCGAGGATGTTCAGCTTGTCGATGGGCGGCAACAAAGGCGCGGCACGGATCGCCGTCTCCTTCCTTTTCTCGGCTTCGGCCAGCCGTTTGCGCAGCGCTTCCAGGATGACCTTGCCGATGGTCAGGCCGCGGTAGCGTGCGTCCGCCCCTTCGACCACGATCCACGGCGATTCGGCGGTGCTGGTGTGGCGGATGACGCTCTCGTGGATGGTGAGGAACTTGTCGTAGCGCTTGAAGCGCTCCCAGTCGCGCTTGGTGACGCGCCAGCGCGTCTTGGGGTTTTTTTCCAGCGCCCGCAGGCGGCTTTCCTGCTTTTCCTTGGACAGGTGCAGCCAGAACTTGATGATGAGCGCGCCTTCGTCGGTCAGCATCTTCTCCAGGCGCTTGGCACGCTCCAGGCTCTGGTCGAGTTCGGCAGCCTTGGTCCTGCCCATGGCCCGGTTCAGGATCGGCCACGTGTACCATGAGCCGAGGAACACGCCGATCTTGCCCTTGGGCGGCAGGGCGCGCCAGAAGCGCCACATCATGGGGCGTTCCATCTCCTCGTCGGAGGGTTCGCCCATGCCGTGGGTCTGGATGAAGCGCGGGTCCATCCATTCGTTCAGCAGGTTCACGGTCTCGCCGCGTCCCGCGCCGTCGACCCCACCGACCAGGATGATGACCGGAAACCTCGCTTTTTCCGCCAGATCGAATTGCGCATCCAGCAACGCTTCGCGCAGCTTCGGCACTTCCTTGTCATAGGTTGCCTTGTCTATCTTGTGTCCGAGCTCGGCAGATTCAAACATGACGTCCCCTTTCAGCGCTACAGTTGATCCGGTGCGATGACGAGGCGCAATACGGTCTGGAAATCGCCTTCGCGTTCACGCCGGCTGAACCACCACACGGCACCCTTCTTGATGCTCCAGTAATTCGCATGTCCCGTCATCAGCAGCGAGGCGAGTTCGCCCATCCAGGGCTGATGTCCGACCAGCAGCGCCGCACCGCCAGCCATCGGCCAGCCGGCCGTGGCGATCGCCGTTTGCGGGGTGGCATGCACGCCGAGGTTGGGCGCGGTGATGAAACCCTTGTTGAGTGCGGCCGCGGTCTGTTGTGCCCGTGCCGCCGGGCTGACCAGGATGCGCGTCCCCTGCGGCAGGCGTTCGTTGAGGAATCGGGCCATGTGCTCGGCTTGCCGCCGCCCCTTGTCGGTGAGCGGACGCGGGCCGTCCGGTACACCTTCCGCAGCCTCGGCATGTCGCCACAGAATCAACTCCATCTTCACAACTCTCCCGTTTATTACACTATCGGATGTCAGGATATACCGTATATACTGAATTCGCCACACTCACTCAGGGAGATCGATATGACCAGAACCGCCCCTCGCAAACCTGCCGTCAGGAAGCCCGCTGTCGCCCGCAAAGCCGTTCCGGCAAAGATCGCGGCCAAGCCCGAGAAGAAACAGAAAAAGGAAAAGAAGGCCGACGGCAAGGTGAAGGTGGTGCGTGACAGTTTCACGATGCCGCAAAGCGATTACGAACTGATTGCAGCGTTGAAGCAGAAGGCGCTCAAGGTCGGGCTGCATGTGAAGAAGAGCGAATTGCTGCGCGCCAGCCTGCAGACCCTGAACAAGGCGAGTGCGGCGCAATTGAAGCGTGCCATCGCCGGGCTGGAGAAGATCAAGACCGGGCGCCCCAAGAAGGGCTAATCTTCCTCCACCGCCTGCAACTGGCCCAGCTCCTGCAGCAATAGATCCTGGGCGCAGGACGCCACGCTGCGAGCCGGCGTCTTGCGGTGCCAGAACCCGTTGCAATCCATTTCCCACGCCTGCACATTGTCTTTCAGGTAGCTCTTCAATCCTTCGTCCAGCACGCGCTTCTTGAGCTTTTCGTCCAGCACGGGGAAACAGACCTCGATGCGCCGGAAGAAGTTGCGGTCCATCCAGTCGGCACTGGCCAGGTAGACATCGTGCGCCAGGTCGTTGCGGAAATAGAAGATGCGCGTGTGTTCGAGGAAGCGTCCGATGATGGAGATCACGTGGATGTTCTCGGACAGCCCGGCGACGCCCGGGCGCAGGGCGCACACGCCGCGCACGATGAGGTCGATCTTCACGCCCGCCTGGGAGGCCTCGTACAGCGCCGTGATGGTCTCCGGCTCCAGCAGCGAATTCATCTTGGCGATGATGTGCGCGCGCTTGCCCGCCTTGGCCAGCCTGGTCTCGTTGCGGATGGCATCCAGTATGCTGGTATGCAGGGTGAACGGCGATTGCCACAGGTGCTTCAGCTTGCTCGCCTTGCCCAGGCCGGTGAGCTGCATGAACACCTGGTTCACGTCGGCACAGACCTCTTCGTTGCTGGTGAACAGGCCGAAGTCGGTATACAGCCTGGCGGTGCGCGGATGGTAGTTGCCGGTGCCCAGGTGCACGTAACGGCGCAGCTTGTTGTCCTCGCGCCGCACGATCATCAGCATCTTGGCATGGGTCTTGTGCCCGACCACGCCGTACACCACATGCGCGCCGACCTCTTCCAGGCGGCCGGCCCAGTTGATGTTGGCTTCCTCGTCGAAGCGCGCCAGCAGTTCCACCACCACCGTGACCTCCTTGCCGCGCATGGCGGCGGCGATCAGCGCCTCCATCAGCTCGGAATCGACTCCGGTGCGATAGACCGTCTGCTTGATGGCGACCACGTTCGGATCGGCGGCGGCCTGCTGGATGAAATCGATCACCGGCTTGAACGACTGGTACGGGTGGTGCAGCAACACGTCGTTCTTGCGCAGCACCTTGAACATGTCCGCGCCTTTTTTCTGCAGCAGGGCCGGCATGCCTGGCACGAAGGGCGGGAACTTGAGGTCGTCGCGCGCCACCTGGTCCGGGATGCGCATCAGGCGCACCAGGTTGACCGGACCCTTCACGCTGTACAGGTCTTCCGCCTTCAGCTCGAACTGCTGCAGCAGGAATTCGGCCATGGCGGGCGGACAATTGTCGGCGACCTCCAGCCGCACCGCATCGCCGAAGTGGCGTTGCGGCAATTCACCCTGCAGGCTGACGCGCAGGTTCTTGACTTCCTCCTCGTCCACGAACAGGTCGCTGTTGCGGGTCACGCGGAACTGGTAACAGCCATGCACTTCCATGCCGGCAAACAGCTCGCCGACATGCGCGTGCAGGATGGACGAGAGGAACACGAAACCGTAGGGGCAGCCGGAGACTTCGGGCGGCATCAGGATGGCGCGCGGCAAGACGCGCGGCGCCTGCACGATGGCCTTGGCCGAATTGCGGCCGAAGGCGTCCTTGCCTTGCAGCTCGACGGCAAAATTCAGGCTCTTGTTGAGCACGCGCGGGAACGGATGTGCCGGATCGAGCCCGATCGGCGTCAGCACCGGCATCACCTCGCGCAGGAAGAAATCCTTCACCCATGCCTGCTGGGCCTCGTTCCATTGCGTGCGGCGCAGGAACTTGATGCCCTGTTGCGCGAGCGCCGGCACCAGTTCGTCGTTGAACAGCTGGTACTGGCGCGCGATGAGCTGGTGCGTCGGGGTATACAGGCGCTTGAGGATCTGGGTCGCTTCCAGCCCGTCGGGACCGGCCGCGAGGCCGCCCAGCTTGGCCTGTTCCTTCAGGCCGGCGACGCGGATCTCGAAGAACTCGTCCAGGTTGCTGCTGACGATGCACAGGTATTTCAGCCGTTCCAGCAAAGGCACCGACGCGTCTTCCGCCTGCGCCAGCACGCGCCGGTTGAATTCGAGCAGGCCGAGTTCGCGGTTGAGGAAGTTTTGCGTCGGGAAAGTCTTTGCCATGAGCGGGATCGTCAGCGCGCTGACGGGTCAGCAGTGAATCAGTTTTTCGGGGGGACGTATCCTGTCGGCATCTGCGTACCCGCACCGAAGAAATAATTCTCCATCTGTTCGGCCAGGTATTTGCGCGCCTTGGCATCGGCGAGGTTGAGGCGGTTCTCGTTCACCAGCATGGTCTGGAACTTGATCCAGCCCTGCCAGGCTTCCTTCGATACGCTGTCGAAGATGCGCTGACCCAGCGCGCCGGGATAGGGAGGGCGGTCCAGCCCTTCCGCCTCGCGGCCGAGTTTTACGCACTGTACTGTTCTTGCCATGATGTAGTTCACTCCGTGATTATGTTCGAGGAATGTGACATTACCGTGAATCCCCGCCCAAATCCAGCGGACCGCCGCGGAAAGCCGTGTGCGCTGGCCGTCCGGCCTAGCGCAGCGATTTGACGAAGACCTTGGATCGGCGCTGATAGTTGTACAGCGACTTCTTCTGCGCCGGGAGCTGTTCCACGTCGACTTCCTTGAAGCCGCGCTCGATGAACCAGTGCGCCGTGCGCGTGGTCAGCACGAACAGTTTTTGCAGCTTCAGCGCCTGCGCCCGGGCGGCGATGTGCTTGAGCAGGATGTCGCCGTAGCCGTGGTTGCGATAGGCCGGCTGAATGGCGAGACAGGCCAGCTCGGCCGCCTTTTCGTCGGCGAAGGGGTACAGCGCCGCGCAGCCGATGATGCGGTGGCCGTGCTCCAGCACCACGAAGCGCCCGATCTCGCGCTCCAGCAGTTCGCGCGAGCGCCGCACCAGGATGCCCTCGGCTTCCAGCGGCTGCAGCAGCTGCAGGATGCCGCCGACGTCCTTGATGGTGGCATCGCGCAGGGTGTTGAGGGTGCTTTCCACCACCATGGTGCCGATGCCCTCGTCGCTGAACAATTCCTGCAACAGGGCGCCGTCGGCATGGCGGCTGACCAGGTGGGTGCGCGCCACCCCGGCCTCGCAGGCGCGCACGGCACAGGGCAGGAACAGGCCGACATCGTCCGGCAGCTTGCGCTTGCCGGACAGGATCTTGCCGGCCTCGGCGATGGTCAGTTCCTTCAGCAGCGCGCCCTCCTTGTCGTGCACGCCGTCGGTGTCGGTCAGGAAGATCAGCTTGTCCGCGTCGAGCGCGATGGCGGTGGCGGTGGCGACGTCTTCCAGCGTCAGGTTGAACACCTCGCCCGTGGGCGAATAACCCAGCGGCGACAGCAGCACCACCTCGCCGAACTCCATGCGGTCGCGCAGCGCGGCAACGTCCACCTTGCGCACGCAACCGGTATGTTGCAGGTCCACGCCGTTGATCACTCCGATGGGCTGTGCGGTGATGAAGTTGCCGCCGGCCACGCGGATGTCGGCGTTGGCCATCGGCGAATTTGCCAGACCGAGCGACAGCAGCGCCTCGATTTCCACGCGCACCCGGCCGACCGCTTCCTTCACACACTGCATTGTTTCGGCATCGGTGAGGCGGATGCCGTGGTGGTAACTGCCTTCGATGTTGCTCTGCACCAGCCGTTGCTCGATCTGCGGGCGCGCGCCGTGCACCAGCACCAGGCGGATGCCCAGTGCGGCAAGCAGGTTGAAGTCGTGCGTCAGCTCGAGGAACTTGCCGTCGGCCACCACCTCGCCGCCGAAGGCGATCACGAAGGTCTTGCCGCGGAAAGCGTTGATATAGGGCGCGACGGAACGGAACCAGGCAACGAATTCCGGAGAAGAGCTGGCGGGGGCGGCTGGCATGGTGTTCGGTTAACTCCTCAATTCGGTGGAGAGGCGCAAGATTCGGGCACGGGCATTATATTTCAAATCATGCCGGTGATCGGCGCGGCATGGCGCTACTCTTCGTCGAGCAACTTGCCCGCAATGGCCCAGTGCTCGTCCGGCAGCTCGTCGAAGGCGATGCAGGTGCGGCTGCGACGCGGTGGGGCGCAGCCCGCTGGTGCGGGAGCAGCCGCGTACACCATCACTCCTCGTCCAGTAGCTTGCCCGCGATGGCCCAATTCTCGTCGGGCAATTCGTCGAACGCGATGTAGGTGTACGACTTCGGCTTGTGCGCGATGCGCTCCAGGGTATCGGTGATCTCTTCGGCAATCCTGGCTTTCTGTTCGCGGCTGAGGACACCGGCAATGCGGATGTTGACGTAAGGCATGGCAGCTTCCTTTCAGAGTCAGTTGAAATCGCCCCATAGCGTCTGCAATGCGGCGATGCCGGCGATGGCGGCGGTCTCGGTACGCAGTACGCGCGGACCCAGCAGGATGGGGGCGAATCCGGCCTGCTGGGCGATGTTGGCTTCGTCGGCGGTGAAGCCGCCCTCGGGTCCGATCAGCAGGGTGGCGCGTCCGTGCGGCCTCGGCTGGTGCTGCAGGTTGCTCGCGCCGCCCGGCAGCAGGATGTACTTGCCGCCAGGTTCCTGGCGCATCGCATGGAGCCAGGCAGCCAGGTCTTGCGGGGCGTGCAGCTGCGGCAAGGTGTTGCGCCCGCATTGCTCGCAGGCGGCAACGGCGACGTTGCGCCAGTGTTCGGTGCGCTTCTCGGCGCGCGGGCCGGAAAGCTTCGCCACGCTGCGCTGCGTCTGTACCGGCACGATCTCGGCCGCGCCCAGTTCGGTGGCTTTCTGCACCACCCAATCCATTTTTTCGCTCGTACTCATGGCCTGGGCGAGCACGATGTGCAGGCCGGATTCCTGCTGTCCCAGGAAGGTCTGCAGGTTGCCAAGCACGACATGCTTGCCCTGGATCGAGTTGATGGTGGCATCGAGCGCATTGCCGAGACCGTCGAAGATCTGCACCGCATCGCCGACGCGCAGGCGCAATACCCGGCTGGCATGATGGGCAGCCTCGGGCGGCAGCTCGTAATTGGTGCTCAGGGGCAGCGGCGGCGGGCAATAGAATCTTGGCGCAGACATGGCGGGTAAGGGCGTCGGGACGGGCGTGATAATATATTGTCCAGAACAATAACGCAGGTCTTTAAGGAGGAAAAATCATGGTCAGTCTGCAACCCCCCCTTTGCGATTTCGGCTGGAAGGCCCGTCCGTTCGACCTGTTGGGCGTGGACGGCAAGCGCCATACGCTGGAAAGCGCGCGCGGCAAGAACGGCTTGCTGGTGATGTTCATCTGCAACCACTGTCCCTACGTCAAGTCGATCCGTGACCGCATCATTCGCGACGTGCTCGAGCTGCAGCAGCACGGCATCAACAGCATCGCCATCATGTCCAACGATCCGGCCGACTATGCCGAGGACTCGTTCGACAACATGAAGCTGGTGGCGCGGCAGTACAACTATCCGTTCCCGTACGTGTGGGACGAAACGCAGCAGATCGCGAAGGATTACGGCGCCGTATGCACGCCCGATTTCTTCGGCTTCAACGCCAATCTCGAACTGCAATACCGCGGCCGTCTGGACGCGTCGCGCAAGGAGCCGGCGCCGGACGCGCCGCGCGACCTGTTCAACGCCATGCTGCAGGTGGCGAAGACCGGGCAGGGCCCGCGCGAGCAGATCGCCAGCATGGGCTGCTCCATCAAGTGGAGAGAATGAGCGTGCTCGGCAGGCGGGAAGGCAAGGCGTGAAGATATTGATCCTCGGGGCCGGGCAGGTCGGCTCGACGGTGGCGGAGAACCTGGTCGGCGAAGCCAACGACATCACCGTGGTCGATTCGGATGCCGGCAAGCTGCGCCTGCTGCAGGACCGCCTGGATCTGCGCACGCTGGTCGGCAACGCCGCGCACCCGTCGACGCTCGAACAGGCGGGCATCGCCGATACCGACATGCTGCTGGCGGTGACGCAGAGCGACGAGGTGAATCTGGTCGCCTGCAAGCTGGCGTCCAGCCTGTACAACACGCCGACCCGCATCGCCCGCATCCGCACCACCGATTATCTCAATCGCGAGACGGTGTTCAGCAAGGACAATTTCTGCGTGGACTTCTCCATCTGCCCCGAGCAGATCCTGACCGACTACATCACCAAGCTGATCGAGTTCCCCGAAGCCCTGCAGGTACTGGAGTTTGCCGACGGCAAGGTGTCGCTGGTGGCGGTGCGGGCGTTCCAGGGCGGACTGCTGGTGGGCAAGCCGCTGAGCTATCTGCGCACCCACATGCCGCATGTGCAGACGCGCGTTGCGGCGATCTTTCGTCAGGACCGCGCGATCATCCCGGAAGGCAGCACCGTGGTGCAGGACGGCGACGAGATCTTCTTCATCGCCGCATCCGACAACATCCGCCGCGTGCTGAAGGAGATGCGCCGCATGGACAAACCGGCCAGGCGCGTGATGATCGTCGGCGGCGGCAACATCGGCCGCAGGCTGGCAAAGGCGCTGGAGAGCGACTACCAGGTCAAGGTCATCGAATTCAACAAGAAGGTGTGCCAGAAGCTGGCCGGGGAACTGACCAGCACGCTGGTGCTGAACGGCGACGGTACGGACGAGAAGCTGATGCAGCAGGAGAACGTCGGCGAGATCGACGTGTTCTGCGCGCTGACCAACGATGACGAGAACAACATCATGTCTGCCCTGCTGGCCAAGCAGGGTGGCGCGCGCAAGGTGCTTGCGCTGATCAACCGCAGCGCTTATGTCGACCTGCTGCAAGGCGGCAAGATCGACATCGCGCTGTCGCCGGCGCAGGTCACCATCGGTTCGTTGCTGGCGTACGTGCGCCAGGGCGACGTGGCGGCGGTCCATTCGCTGCGGCGCGGCGCGGCGGAGGCGCTGGAGCTGGTGGCGCACGGCGATCGCGAATCGTCGCGCGTGGTCGGACGGCGCATCGACGAGATCGAGCTGCCCAAGGGCGCGACCATTGGCGCGCTGGTGCGCGGCGGCGAGGTCATCATGGGGCATCACGACAGGATGATCGAGGCGGAAGACCATGTGATCGTCTTCGTCGTCGACAAGCGGATGGTGAGGAAGGTCGAGAAACTGTTCCAGGTCAACCTCGGGTTCTTCTGATGGGGCGCGCGCTCACGGTTCTCAACGCACTGGGGCTGATGCTGGTGGTGTTCAGCATCAGTTACGTGCTGCCGGTGCTGACCTCGCTCATCTATCACGACGACACGCTGGCCGATTTCCTGCTGGCGATGCTGTGGACGGCCGGTACGGGGGTGCTGCTATGGATATCGACCCGGCGCTACCGGGGCGAGCTGTCCATCCGCCACGGCTATCTGCTGGTGGTGGCGATGTGGACCGCGATGCCGGCGGTGGCGACGTTCCCGCTGTTGCTGGTGATCGACGGCCTGTCTTTCACCGACGCGTATTTCGAGACCATGTCCGGCATCACCACCACGGGCGCGACCGTGCTGACCGGGCTGGACCACCTGCCGCCCGCCATCAACCTGTGGCGGCACGAATTGAACTGGCTGGGCGGCATGGGCATCATCGTGCTGGCGGTGGCGGTGCTGCCGCTGCTGGGCATCGGCGGACGCCAATTGTTCAAGGCCGAGACGCCGGGTCCGATGAAGGACTCCGCGCTCACGCCGCGCATCACCGAGACGGCACGCAACCTGTGGCTGGTGTATGCCGGCATCACGCTGGCCTGCATCCTGTCGCTGAAACTGGCGGGGATGAACTGGCTGGATGCAGTCTGCCATGCGTTCGCCGCGATGGGGCTGGGGGGATTCTCGACGCACGATGCCAGCGTCGGCTACTTCGATTCCCCGGCGATCGAGTTCGTGCTGATCGTGTTCATGCTGCTGGCGGCGATGAACTTCGCCACGCACTTCCTCGCCTGGCGCGGCAGGAGCCTGCGGATCTATCTGCACGACGCCGAGGCGGTGGCGACGGTCAGCCTGATACTGGGCAGCTGTCTGGGCATAGGACTGTTCCTGTGGTGGCAGGGCGTCTACCCGGGTTTCTGGACGGCCCTGCGGCATGCCAGCTTCAACCTGGTGTCGATGGCGACCGATTGCGGCTTTGCCAGCGTCGATTTCAATCAGTGGCCGATCTTTGCGCCGATGTGGATGCTGTTCCTGAGCTGCATCACGGCAAGTTCAGGTTCCACCGGGGGCGGCATCAAGATGATCCGCACCCTGGTGCTGGTCAAGCAGGCGGGGCGCGAGTTCCTGCTGCTGCTGCATCCGGCCGCCATCAACCCGATGAAGATCGGCGGCCAGGTGGTGGCCAACAATATCGTGTTTGCGGTGCTGGGCTTCATTTTCCTGTATTTCGTCAGCGTCGCGACCCTGACTTTCGCCCTGCTGATCAGCGGGCTGGATTTCATCTCGTCCTTTTCCGCGGTGCTTGCCTGCATCAACAACGCCGGCCCCGGTCTCGGAGTGGTCGGCCCGGCCGGCAATTTCGGCGTGCTGAGCGATTTCCAGACCTGGATATGCACGGCGGCCATGCTGATCGGACGGCTGGAGATCTTTACCATTCTGATCCTGTTCACGCCGGCGTTCTGGAGGCGCTGAGGGGCGCGGAAACATTGAACGTTCGAGCACAAATGCGGTAGCATCCGAAATATGGGGGTATCCGCGCGCAAGCGCGGATTGTGGATCAATCAGGGAAAGGGCGACAACGTGGGCGAAGGTCTTGCTGGTATCCGTGTGGTGCTCATCGACGACAGCAATACCATCCGCCGCAGCGGCGAAATATTCCTGTCGCAAGCCGGTTGCAAAGTCGTGTTGGCCGAGGACGGCTTCGACGGCCTGTCCAAAGTGGTCGACAACAAGCCCGACATCATCTTCGTCGATGTCATGATGCCGCGCCTGGACGGCTATCAGACCTGCGCCCTCATCAAGAACCATGCCGAATTCAAGGATACCCCGGTGGTCATGCTGACCAGCAAGGACAGCCTGTTCGACCGCGCACGGGGCAAACTGGTCGGAGCCGACGAGTATCTGACCAAACCTTTCAGCAAGAAAAGCCTGATCGAGGCAGTGACGATGCATACAACCAAACAAGGTAGGGGGATGGATTATGGCAATTAAGAAAGTGATGGTCGTGGACGATTCCGCAACGGAACGCCATGTGCTGGGGGATATCCTGGGCAAGAAGGGTTTCCAGGTGGTGTATGCCGAGAGCGGCGAGAAGGCGGTGGAGAGTTCCAAAACCGAGTTGCCCGACCTGATCCTGATGGACGTGGTCATGCCCGGACTGAACGGATTCCAGGCCACCCGCGCGATCACGCAAGACCCGGCCACCCAGCACATCCCGGTCATCATCTGCACCACCAAGGGGCAGGAGACCGACAAGATATGGGGCATGCGCCAGGGTGCCAAGGACTACATCACGAAACCGATCATGGCAGACGAGTTGCTCGGCAAGATCGCAGCATTAGGCTAGGCAACGGCTCGGCATGTCGAAGCGTTTCAACCTGCGCGAATTCCAGCAGAGCGTGTTGGACCGGATGCAAGCCCAGGCGGCTGGCGGGGGCAGTCGCGTGTCCACATTGGGCGTGCAGGTGGGCGACGAGTCCTGGCTGGTCGACATGGCGGACATCAACGAGGTGATGTCGCCGCCTCCCCTGACCCGGGTGCCGCTGACCAAGCCGTGGTACTGCGGCGTCGCCAACGTGCGCGGCAACCTGTACAGCATCGTGGATATCAGCGTTTACAACGGCGGCGCCGAGATCCCGCATGAGGGACAGAGCCGCGTGCTGCTGGTAGGCCAGAAGTTCGCTTTCAATGCCGGTTTGCTGGTGTCGCGCGTGCTGGGCCTGCGTAACGCCGCGGAGTGGGAGCGCACCGAGCAGGACGGCAAGGTGCTGCTGCGGGATGGCAGCGGGCAGGTATGGCACAAACTGGAGATGGCGCAACTGTTGCAGCAACCGGAATTTTTACAAATCGGCGCATGAATTGCGCTCGGGAGGACTAGGAAATGGCATTCAAGTTACCGTTCAAATGGTCGCGCAAGCCGCAGCAGAGTTTCGCCAGGAAGGGCGAGATCGCGCCGGCAGAAGTCAAAACGATCCGCATCCCGTGGTTCAGCAAGCAATCGTTCGACCGGCAGCTGCGCGTACTGGGGGGTCTGCTGCTGTTCTTCCTGTTCACCGCCGCGACCTTCACCTACATCGACTCGCGCGACTCCTCCTACAGTTCGCACTATGTGGCGCAATCCTCCAAGCTGCTGATGCTGTCGCAGCGGCTGGCGAAGGCCGCCGCCGCCAGCTTCTCCGGAGACTCGACCGCATTCGACGAACTGAGCGATTCGCGCGCCGAGTTCTCGGCCATCCTGGAGACGCTGGACAAGGGCAGCGCCAATTTCCCGCCCACCGAAGGTCCCGCGCGCGAACCGCTGAACCAGTTGCTGGCCCACTGGACGCACATGAGCTCGCTGATGGACGACCTGGAAAAGGGCCGCCCGTTGCTGGTGACGCTGCAGCGCGGTGCCGCGGGCCAGCGCGACATGCTGAACCTGGCCAACCAGGTTGCCGAACGCGCCACGCCGGCTTATGCGCAGAAAGCGGACCGCCTGAACCGCCTGATCGAGCAGATCACCAGCGCGGTGCAGCTGGTGCTGACTTCGGCTTCGACGGAAGACTTGCCCGGCCTGGAGCCCAAGATCACCGAAGCGCAAGCGCTGCTTAACGACATGCCGCAGAACGATGCCACGGTGATGCTGCTGAAGGATGACTTCGAAGGCTACCAGTCGGTGGTGGGCTTCATCGCCGCCAACGCGCGCGACGTGCTGACCTCGCGGCTGGCCGGACAACGGGTGCAGGAAGAAGGCGACCAGCTGCTGTCCGCGGCGCAGAACCTGGTGAACAACTACGAAGGCTCCACGGTCGGCCGCTTCGCCAGCTTCGTGGTGTTCTTCTCCGGCGGCATGCTGCTGCTGCTGCTGCTGCTGCTCTCCAAGATCTACCTGGACGAATCCAAACGCCGCGAGAACGAGGCCGGGCAGACCAACCGCAACAACCAGCAGGCCATTCTGCGGCTGATGAACGAACTGTCGGACCTGGCCGACGGCGACCTGACCATCCGGGCGACGGTGTCGGAGGACATCACCGGCGCCATCGCCGACTCGGTCAACTACACCACCGACGAGCTGCGCAAACTGGTTTCGCGCGTGACTTCCGCTTCGCAACAAGTGGCACGCGCCACGGGCGAGGCCGGTAACGTGACCAAGGAGCTGCTGGTTGCGACGCAGAAACAGGCGGCCGAGATCCGCAGTGCGGGCGGCGCGGTCGAACTGATGGCGAAATCGATCCAGGAGGTCGACAGCAGCGCGGCCCAATCTTCCGAGGTGGCGCGCCGTACGCTGGAAGTGACCGAACAGGGCACGCGCGCGGTGCAGAACTCGGTGTCCAGTATGGACAGCATCCGCGAGCAGATCCAGGACACTTCCAAGCGCATCAAGCGGCTGGGCGAGAGCTCGCAGGAGATCGGCGAGATCGTGGACCTGATTTCGGACATTACCGAACAGACCAACGTGCTGGCGCTGAACGCGGCGATCCAGGCGGCATCGGCAGGCGAAGCGGGACGGGGCTTTGCGGTGGTGGCGGAAGAAGTGCAGCGCCTCGCGGAGCGCTCCGCCGAGGCGACCAAGCAGATCGGCATGCTGGTGAAGACCATTCAGACCGACACGCACGATGCCGTGGTGGCGATGGAAAAGAGCACCCAGGGCGTGGTCGACGGTGCGCGGCTGTCCGATGCCGCCGGTCAGGCGCTGCACGAGATCGAGAAATCCACGCGCGAGCTGACCGACCTGGTGAACAGCATTTCGGTGTCCACGCAGGTGCAGACCGACATGGCCGGCGAAGTGGCGGGCATCATGCGGGACATTCTGAAGATTACCGAGCAGACCTCGCAAAGTACGCAACGCACCAACGCGTCGGTTTCCCAGCTGGAAAGCCTGGCATCCGAACTGAACAGCTCCGTGTCGGGCTTCAAACTGTAAAGGACGAGCGTGCAGGCGCAATTCAATCCGCTGCCGTTGTTATCGGTCAAACCCGGGCTGGACAGCTCGCTGGCGAACATCAGCCGCGAGCTGGAGAGCTATTTTTCCTCTGCCGGCGGCGATACGCAGGCGCTGAAGAAGGCGCAGGAAGAGCTGCATCGCACCGGCGGCGTGCTGCGCATGCTGTCGCTGAGCGGGCTGGTCGTGTTCTGTGCCGAGCTGGAGAAGCTGCTGCAGGAGATGGGGCAGGCGCCGGATGCCGGCGTCCCGCATCGCGATGTCATCCGCCGTGCGCTGTTCGGCCTGACGCATTACCTCGACGCACTGGCGGATGGCGCCACCAATGCGACCCTGCGCCTGTTCCACGAGTATCAGGAACTGCTGCAGGCGCGCGGCGTGGAGATGGCTTTCGATGTGGACCTGTTTTTCCCCGCGCTGCAGGTGGAACTGCCCGATTCCCTGCTGCAACCGCCGCAGCAGGACGATGCCGCGGTGCAGATCAAGGCCGCGCGCGCGCAATACCAGCAGGCATTGCTGAGGTGGCTGCGGCAGGACGACAAGGGCGCGGCATTGCGGGAGATGATGGCGGCCGTGCGCAAAGTGACGGTTTGCGTTCCGCAGAACCGGCAGCGCGCCTTCTGGTGGGTGGCGCTGGGCCTGCTGGACTGCCTGTTGCATGACGGCATCCCGCCGGAACTGAACGTCAAGAAATCGCTCAGCCGCATCGATCTCAAGATGAAATCGCTGACCGACGGAAGCGCGTTCGACGAAGAGGCTTCCGTCAGCGAGGCGCTGTATCTCATTGCTCGCAGCCATTCCGTCAGCGATACGGTCGAGCAGATCAAGACCGCTTACGCGCTGGATGAGTACCTGCCGGCGGAGCGCCCGATACCGCCAAGCGAGACCGCCGCGCTGCTCGACAACCTGCGCGCGCAGCTTCGGGTCGCGGAAGAATCGTGGGAGCAGTGCGTGGCAGAGACCGCCGGGGCCTGCCAGCAATTCGCCGCCGATATGGAGAAGATGTATATCCTGTCGGAACAGCTGGATCGCAATACGCTGCAATTCCTGTGCAAGCTGATTCATACCACTGCGCAACAGGTCGATTCGCCCGAACGCGCGCAGCGCATCTCCATGGACATGGCGATGGCATTGCTGCTGCTCGACGGCGGCATCGAGCATTACCAGCATCTGGGCAGCGGCTTCCAGGAACTGGCGCGGATCCTGAGCACGCGCCTGCAGGCCGGCCTGACGCGGATGCCGGAAGACGAGAACAAGCTTGCCAGCCTGATCTCGCTCTACTACCAGATGGAACAGCAGGAGGTGATGGCGCCGCTGGCCACCGAGATGCAGGGCAACCTGCAGTACATCGAACAGAACCTGAACGCCTTTTTCAACAACGCGACGAAACGTTCGGAACTGTCGCGCATCGGATTGTTGCTGAGCCAGGTGCAAGGCGGGCTGCATATCCTGTCGCTGGATGCGGCAGAACAGCTGGTGGGCCTGCTGCACCAGGCGACAGAACGCTATGTGCAGGGCGCGACGCCATCGGCTGCCGAGATGCGCAGCGTGGCTGCGGCCATCAGCGCGCTGGAAGAATATGTCCATGGCCTTGTGCTTGGCCAGAAACCCGATTCGTCGGCCTTGGGCCGCGTCCTGCAAGACATGGGCGAGATACGTCCGGCCGAGGGATATGCCGAAGCGCCGGTGAAGGAAGAACCGGCACCGGCGGGGGTCTCGATCCGCAAGGGCGACGAAGACGAGGAGTTGCTGGAGGTCTTCCTGGAAGAAGCGCGCGAAGTGATGGAGACCTTGCGCAGCAACCTGGAGATCAGCCGCCTGCACATGGA
>JAJZUH010000187.1 GCA_021847165.1 Pseudomonadota bacterium | reverse complement strand
CCGAAATCCACGATTACTTGCGCCTGCTGTTCGCCCGTGCCGGCGACCCGTATTGTCCGCAGCACGATATCGTGCTGCGGGCGCAGTCGGTGGGACAGATGGTGGATGCGGTGCTGGCCCTGCCGGAAGGCACCAAGGTGATGGTCCTGTCACCCATCGTGGTGGAGCGCAAGGGCGAGCAGATGGAGCTGTTCGACGAGCTGCGCGCGCAGGGTTTCGTGCGCCTGCGCGTGAACGGCAAGGTGTGCGAGATGGATAACCTGCCAAAGCTGGCGAAAAATTCAAAGCACACCATCGAGATCGTCGTGGACCGGCTGAAGGTGGCGCCGGACATCAAGCAACGCCTGGCGGAGTCGTTCGAGACCGCCCTGCGCCATGCCGATGGTCGCGCGCTGGCGGTGGAGATGGATACGGGCAACGAGCATCTGTTCTCGGCCAAGTTCGCCTGCCCCATCTGCAACTATTCGCTGCAGGAACTGGAACCGCGCCTGTTCTCATTCAACAGCCCGATGGGGGCATGCCCGAAGTGCGACGGCCTGGGGGTGATCAGTTTCTTCGATCCGCAGCGCATCGTGACCTTCCCATCGCTGTCGCTTTCCGGCGGCGCGATCAAGGGCTGGGACCGGCGCAACCAGTTCTACTACCAGATGCTCGACAGTCTGGCGAAGCACTACGATTTCGATCTGGAACGCCCGTTCGAGAACCTGCCCGACAAGATCCAGAAAATATTGCTGTACGGCAGCGGTCGCGAAGAGATCGCCTTCCAGTACCTGAACGAGCGCGGCAAACGGGTCACGCGCGAGCATCCGTTCGAGGGCATCGTCAACAATCTGGAACGCCGTTATAACGAGACCGATTCGCCCACGGTGCGCGAAGAGCTGGCCAAATACCTGAACTCCTGTTCATGCCCGGACTGCAAAGGTACGCGACTGCGCGAAGAAGCGCGCCATGTGCGCGTGGCCGATCGCACCATTTACGACCTGAGCGCATTGCCGCTGAAGCAGGCGCTGACTTTTTTCCGGAACGTGACCCTGCCCGGCAACAAACAGGCCATCGCCGAGAAGATCGTGCAGGAGATCGCCAGCCGCCTGACCTTCCTCAATAATGTGGGCCTGGATTACCTGTCGCTGGAACGCTCCGCCGAAACGCTCTCCGGCGGCGAAGCGCAGCGCATCCGCCTGGCTTCGCAGATCGGTTCCGGCCTGACCGGCGTCATGTACGTACTGGACGAACCTTCCATCGGCCTGCACCAGCGCGACAATGACCGCCTGCTGGACACGCTGAAGCGCCTGCGCGACATGGGCAACAGCGTGATCGTGGTGGAACATGACGAGGATGCCATCCGTACCGCCGACTATGTGGTGGACATGGGGCCGGGAGCGGGCGAACACGGCGGTCGCGTCGTGGCGCAAGGCACCCCCGATGAAGTGTGTGCCAACCGGCAATCGCTCACCGGCGACTATCTGGTCGGACGGCGCAGCATCGCAGCACCGAAGAAATACCGCAAAGCCGATCCGGAGCGCAGGTTGAAGATCATCGGTGCTTGCGGCAACAATCTGAAGGAGGTGACGCTGGACCTGCCGGTCGGCCTGCTCACCTGCATCACCGGCGTTTCCGGTTCGGGCAAGTCCACGCTCATCAACGACACCCTGTATAACGCAGTGGCGCAACATCTGTATGGCAGCATCGCCGAGCCGGCTCCTTACGCCGCGATCGAAGGCCTCGAGTTCTTCGACAAGGTCATCAATGTCGACCAGTCCCCCATCGGGCGTACCCCGCGCTCCAATCCAGCGACCTATACCGGCCTGTTCACGCCGATCCGCGACCTGTTCTCCAGTGTGCCTGCGGCACGCGAACGCGGCTATGGTCCCGGACGATTCTCCTTCAACGTCAAGGGCGGACGCTGCGAATCCTGCCAGGGCGATGGCGTGATCAAGGTCGAGATGCATTTTCTGCCGGATGTGTACGTGCCATGCGATGTTTGCCACGGCCACCGCTACAACCGGGAAACGCTGGAAATCCAGTACAAAGGCAAGAATATCCACCAGGTGCTCAACATGACGGTGGAGCAGGCGCATGAATTCTTCGCGCCGGTGCCAATCATCGCGCGCAAATTGCAGACCCTGCTCGATGTAGGATTGGGCTACATCACGCTGGGACAGAGCGCAACCACGCTTTCCGGCGGCGAAGCGCAGCGCGTGAAGCTTTCGCTCGAGCTGTCCAAGCGCGATACCGGGCGTACCCTGTATATCCTCGACGAACCGACTACCGGCCTGCATTTCCACGATATCGATTTGCTGCTCAAGGTCATCCACAAGCTGCGCGACCAAGGCAATACCGTGGTCGTCATCGAGCACAATCTGGATGTCATCAAGACCTCCGACTGGATTGTCGATCTCGGCCCGGAAGGCGGCGATGGCGGCGGCCGCATCGTTGCGCAAGGCACTCCCAGGGATATCGCAGCAAACCCGGACAGCGTGACGGGGCCGTATTTGCACAAGCTGCTTGATAGATGATCAGGCCGCTGTTCCTCGCCTGCTTCCTGCTGGGCGCACTGGCAGCGCAGGCAGCAGGTTTCGACAGCAACGCAATGGTGGCCGCCCACAACCGCTGGCGCAAGGCAGTCGGTGCTCCCCCGCTTGTTTACTCGCCTGGTCTGGCCGCTTCGGCCCAGACCTGGGCGGACCACCTGAAGCAAGGCAACCATTGCCGGATGCAGCACAGCAAACCGGATGGACGCTATGGCGAAAACCTGTTCTGGGCCAGCGCGCTGGAATGGTCGGACGGCAAGCTGGAACTGCAGGCGATAGGCCCGGATACGGTTGTGGACGACTGGGCTGGCGAGCGCGCCGACTATAACTATGAGAACAACAGCTGCGCCAAGGGCAAAACGTGCGGACATTACACGCAACTGGTCTGGCGCACGTCGACGACGGTCGGCTGCGCCGTTGCAGTTTGCGAAGACACGCGCGAACAGGTCTGGGTTTGCCAGTATCAACCGCCCGGCAACCGGGTCGGGGAACGGCCTTACTGAATTTATCCAGCGGCAGCAAATTCGCCCACGGTTTTGCATCCGCAGCCATTTCCGCACAATACTTGACAAATTTAATTGGCTAATGTTAGATGGCAATGCGTTTGCTCCAATAACCCATCCAAGGAGAACGATCATGAACATCAACCGGTTAGCCCCCAT
>JAJZUH010000186.1 GCA_021847165.1 Pseudomonadota bacterium | reverse complement strand
AAATGAGCTACGGGCGCATTCTTGAAAAAGGCACAGAAAGTACTAAGTGAACCTACAGTCATTTTATCGCACCACGCCCGAATGACCGTAAGCTTCGGAAACCAATACTCTATCCAGCTGAGCTACGGGCGCTTTGAAAGGCGCGCAGTATAGCGTTTTTTGCGGCCTGCTACGCATCCCCGCAAAAACAATGCGCCCGCCCCGCCCACGCCGGTGGCGGCAAAAAATGCTATCGTATGCGCCATGACTCACGCCAATCCCAGCGCCGAAGAAATCTGCCAGCTGTTGCGCGAGGTGCATACTGTCGCCGTGGTGGGGCTTTCCCCCAATCCGGGGCGGCCGAGCTTCCATGTGGCCCAGGCATTGCAGGGCTTCGGCTACCGCATCTTACCGGTCCGCCCCCTGGTGACCGAGGTGCTGGGCGAAAAAGCCTATCCCGACCTGGAGAGCCTGCCCGAAGTGCCGGACATCGTGGACGTCTTCCGCGCGCCGGAGCATGTACCCGCCATCGTGGACAGCTGCATCAGGCTGGGCATCAGGAAGCTGTGGCTGCAGGACGGCGTGGTGCACGAAGAGGCCGCAGCGCGGGCACGACAGGCCGGCATTACCGTGGTGATGGACAGATGCATGTTCCGCGACCACACACAGTTATGCGCATGAACGCCGTATAATTGGCGCAGGCAACCGCAACCGTATAACCATGACCCTCAAATTCACCAAAATGCATGGCGCAGGCAACGATTTCGTGGTGCTGGATGGAGTGCGCCAGCAGATCGCGCTGTCGCCCGAGCAGGTCCGCTATATCGCTGACCGCCATTTCGGCATCGGTTGCGACCAGATCCTGCTGGTGGAGAAAACCCCGCGCGAGGACGCCGATTTCCGCTACCGCATCTTCAATGCCGACGGTGGCGAAGTGGAGCAGTGCGGCAACGGCGCGCGCTGTTTCGTGCGTTTCGTGCACGACCACAAGCTCACCAGCAAGCGCGAGATCGTGGTGGAGACCAAGAGCGGGCTGATCTCTCCGCGCCTGGAAGACGACGGGCGCGTTACCGTGAACATGGGCGCGCCGATCTTCGAACCGTCACTGATCCCCTTCGTGAGCGACAGCCAGGACGCGATCCAGCCGCTGCAGGTCGGCAACGAGACCGTGCAGATCACCGCCGTCTCCATGGGCAACCCGCACGCCGTGCAGGTGGTCGACGACATCGAGACGGCGCCGCTCTCGACCCAGGGCCACCTGATCGAGACGCATCCGCGCTTCCCCAGGCGCGTGAACGCAGGCTATATGCAGGTCGTCGACCGCGAGCATATCAAGCTGCGCGTGTTCGAGCGCGGCGCGGGCGAGACACTGTCCTGCGGCACCGGCGCGTGCGCCGCCGTGGTTGCCGGCATCCGCCGCAGGCTGCTGGACAACACAGTGCACGTCGCCACGCGCGGCGGCACCCTCAGCATCACCTGGGCGGGCGAACATTCGCCCGTGCTGATGACCGGACCGGCCATCACGGTGTTCGAGGGCGAGATCAACTTGTAGACGGAATTTGGATTGATAGAGGTGGCCGGATGAGAGCGGAAGACGTAGCACAATACCTGCAGGACAACCCCCTGTTTTTCGAAGACCATGCCGAGATGCTGTCGCAGATCAATCTGCCTCATCCGCACGGGGGACGCACCATCTCGCTGTCCGAGCGCCAGCTGCTGACCCTGCGCGAACGGGTAAAGGAACTGGAAAAGAGGCTGCACGAACTGCTGGAGTTCGCCAAGGAGAACGATGCGCTGCAGCTCAAGGTACACCAGTTCACCTGCGCCCTGTTCGGCCCGCATGACCGCGCCACGCTGCAACACCTGATCGTCCACAACCTGCGCGACATCTTCGCCGTCCCGCATGTGGCCCTGCACCTGTGGAAGGACGAACCGCCCAGCTCCGAAGTGCTGGCATTCGCCGATCAGCACAAGCTGCCGGTCTGCACCCACCATGCGATACACGACACCCTGCCCTGGTTCGGCGAGGCCGCCGAGCATCTGCATTCCTTCGCCTACCTGCCGCTGCGCGCCCACGGCCAGACCATCGGCCTGCTGATCCTGGCAAGCGAAGATAAACAGCGCTTCTATCCGGAGATGGGCACGCTGTTCCTGCAGCGCATCGCCGAGATACTGGGCAGCGCGTTCAACCTGCATGTGTGATGCCCGCTGAAGAACTCGCCCCCGCCACACTGCAAGGCTACCTCGCCTACCTGAACAACGAGCGCGGCTATTCCCCGCTGACCGCCGAGAACTATGCGCGCGACATCCGCCGCCTGCTAACCCTGGCCGGCGCAACACCGCTGGCCGAACTCAAGAGCCACCATATCCGCCGCTACATCGCACAGCTGCACGGCAGCGGCCTGGGCGGGCGTTCGCTGGCGCGGGTGCTGTCGGCGTGGCGCGGCTTCTACAATTACCTGATGCGCGACCACGGCTGCAAGAACAACCCCTGCGTCGGCCTGCGTGCGCCGAAAGCGCCCAAGACCCTGCCGCATGCGCTGTCGCCCGACGAAGCCGTGAAACTGGTGGAGATGCCGGTGGAGACGCCGCTGGACGCGCGCGACAAGGCGATGTTCGAGCTGCTCTACTCGTCCGGCCTGCGCCTGGCCGAACTGGTCAGCCTCGATCCCGTCGACATGGACTTCGCCGACGCCTCGGTGCGCGTCACCGGTAAGGGGAACAAGACGCGCATCGTACCGCTGGGCAGTCATGCGATCGATGCACTGAAGGCATGGCTGGCGGTGCGCGACCAGATCGCCAGGCCGGGCGAGACGGCCCTGTTCGTCGGCAAGAACGGTGCACGCATCAGCCCGCGCACCGTGCAGCTGCAATTGCGCCAGCGCGGCATCACGCAAGGCATCGCCAGCGGGGTGCATCCGCACCTGCTGCGCCACTCCTTCGCCACGCATGTGCTGCAATCCTCGGGCGACCTGCGCGCAGTGCAGGAGATGCTGGGCCACGCCAGCATCTCCACCACGCAGGTCTACACCCATCTCGATTTCCAATACCTCGCCAAGATCTACGACGGTGCGCATCCGCGTGCCAAAAAGAAAACATGAGCCAGACAAAACCAAGATCGCCATCTACCCCGCACCGCCAGTCGCAGGGCGGCAAGGATTTCCGCAAGCGCGTGCAGCGCAGCAAGCAGCAGGGCGATGCGCCCGTCAGGCACACGGCC
>JAJZUH010000185.1 GCA_021847165.1 Pseudomonadota bacterium | reverse complement strand
GCGTCGCTGACATGGCGCAGCACGCCCGCCTTCAGGTCGGCCTGGCCGCCGTACGGGTCGATGAGATTGCCGTCCGCATCCTGCGCCATGGCGTTGATGGTGAAATCGCGGCGCAGCAGGTCCTGCTCCAGCGTCACCTCGGGTGCGGCATACACCGTGAAACCTTTGTAGCCCTGCGCCACCTTGCGTTCGGTGCGCGCCAGGGCATATTCCTCATGCGTTTCGGGATGCAGGAACACCGGGAAATCCGCCCCCACCGGCCTGAAGCCGCGGGCGGTCATCTGCTCCGGCGTGCTGCCGACCACCACCCAGTCGTGATCCTGCACCGGCAGGCCAAGCAGCCGGTCGCGCACGGCACCGCCGACGCAATACGCATTCAAGTCGCTATCTTTCATCGCGCTGGGACCTCTGGTCCTTGTCGGTAGCCGCCTCGATCACGCCGAGCCGCTGCTTGAGCGATTTCGAGGTCTGGCCGAACAGCTTGGAATAATACATGGTGTTGCTCAACACCTTCTTCACGTAATCGCGCGTCTCGTCGAACGGGATGGTCTCGACATAGATCGCCCCCTCCAGCGGCTGGGTGCCGCGCCATTGCCGCGCCCGCGTGGGACCCGCATTGTAGGCAGTGGAAGCCAGCACCGGGTTATCGTCGAACTGGCGGAACACCGTCTTCATGTAATAGGTGCCCAGCTTGATGTTCACGTCCAGCTGGTGGATGAGTCCCTTGCGGTAGCCTTTCATGCCGATCTGCCGCGCCACCCAGCGCGCCGTGTCGGGCATGATCTGCATGAGGCCCGCCGCGCCGACGTCGGATTTCGCCTTGGCGGCGAACCGGCTTTCCTGCCGCATCAGCCCGTACACCCAGGCTTCCTCCAGTCCATGCTTGTGCAGGTTGTCCTGCAGGCTCTCGCGATACGGCGTCGGATAGCGCAGGTTGAAGTCGTGCAACTGCACCGTGCGGTCGGCCGCGTTGATGGAACGATCGTACATCTCGTTGCGGCGCGCCACTTCTGCGGCGACCAGCAACTGCTGGTCGCTGAAGTTGCGCGTGGCCCACGCCCATTCCTTGGCGGCCTCGGTGCGCATGTCCATGCGGTACAGCAGCAGCGTGCGTTGTATCGCTGGCAGCGCCTGCATCGTCTCTATGTCTGCCTCGCCGGGCAGATAGTGCGCCGCACTCATGCCGGAACCCGGTGCGGCGCCCAGCTCCTCGGCAGCGAGCTGGCCGTAGAAATTGTATTCGCGGCTCAGTTCGGTGAACAACGCTTCCGCCTCGTCGGGCCGGCCCAGCACCTTCAGCGCGCGGCCCTTCCAGTAGCGCCACACCCCTTCGCCCTGCTGTTGCGGCGTCATCGCGTTGATGCTTTCCCACACCTCGCGCCAGTTCTGCACGCGCAACGCGGCACGGGTGCGCCAGGCCAGTTGCCGCGGATTCAGCGCCGCATCGCCCGCCACCGAGAACCAGGTCAGCGCCCGCTCGTCATGCGCCTGCGCCCCGGCATAGCCCTGCCAGCCGAAGAAATAGCGCTGTTCCTCTTCGGTAAAATAATTGGCGACATGCTCCCACCGCGCGAAGGCGATCTGCGGCGATTGCCTGGCCAGCCGCTGCAGGGCGAACAGGCCGGCCAGGCGCCGCCCCGTGCCGGCATTCTCGAATTTGGTCTTTTCCAGGTAGCGCCGCGGATTCCGCGCCGCCATGCTCAACTCGGCGGCGGGAAACATCTGTGCCTTGGGCAGCTTCTTGATCAGCTCCCTGGCCAGCGAAGTATCGTTGTTCTCCAGTGCCAGCCGCATGCGCTGCCACACATCGGCCTCGGCGATAACGCCTTGCTTCATCGCATCGGCAAACAGCGGCGTACAGCTGTCCGGCATCTCGTCGCCGCTGAACCACAACTTGCGCGCCTCGGCCAGGGCGCCTGCCGCATCGGTCTGCTCGCGCAGCTGCAAGGCGTAACAGGTCAGTTCGTCGTCGATGTTCACCAGATGCGGATATTCTTCCGCGAATTCGTCCCAGCTCTTGCGCTGCCCCAGGTATTTGAGCCATTCGCCGCGGAACTGGTCGACCACCGGAGACTCGTTGGTGCGCGCGAGGAATTCCTTGATCGCAGGCGTGGCTTTCACCCCCCAGTGCATGCGCAACTGGTAGTAGGTGACATAGAGTTCCAGCGGGGTATCCCTGAGGCGCTCCGCCACCTTGTCCAGGCGCGCCGCATTGCCGACGCGCAACGCTTCGCGGGCTGTACGGAAATCGCTTTCTTGGTCGGCCAGCGCGCACGCGGGCAGCGCCAGCAACAGGAGCAATACGAATCTCATGGAAAAACTCAGGATAGGCTAGGCGGAGAATATCACAGAGCGCCAGGCGGCAGGTTGCACAGAAGGCCCGGACAGGGCGCCAAACAAGGCTTTACAGAAGGCATGCCCCGGATTCGGGACATGCGCGCAGGGACATGGTGCTAGCGTTGGTAGCGGTACATCTTCTGCAGAAAGGCTTCGACATCCACATGCGCCATTTCGCGCGGAAATACCGCATGCTTTTCTGGGGCGCAGCCGCCGTCACCGATCAGCGCCAACTCAGGATTCCATCCCGCGCACATCACCTCGTCGCCATATTCCTCGGCCGCAACGCATTCCCGCTCGACTTCGTACCCGCTCATGTTCATCACGACAGCCATGGCACACCTCCTTGTCGCGGAGCATTGAAGTACGCGCCCCGGTAAGTGATGTATCGACCCCGGGGAGGAAAAGTTTAGTGCCCGGAATGGATATCCCCGAGCAACGGACGCATTCTGGTGCATTGCTCGCCGGCTCTCACTAAACCGGTGCAATGCGCCCGGCGAACGATCCGCTTCGGCATGAAGCCCGTACCGCCCACTCCGAGCATGTAAATACCCGCATACCCGACCGGGCAGGCAATGCGGCCGCTTTCGCTATGCAAACGCGCACGAGCCGCATGCCTTCGCACCCCGCATTTCCCAATGGCATGACAATTGCTGCGTTTGTTCATGCCTGCTCCATCTCAACTTTGATCAGGAGGAATCATGAAAAGCATGCCGACAGTGAAATACATCACCTATGTGATCGTAAGTGCTTTGCTGTTCCTGGGGGCGCCCGACAAGCGCAGCCGTGCGGAGATCGCCAAGGACATTTATGCCGAGGAATTTTCGATGCACCAGGCATACGATCCCGATTCCATGCACGGCTACTACGATTCCGTGATGTAA
>JAJZUH010000184.1 GCA_021847165.1 Pseudomonadota bacterium | reverse complement strand
GCAACCTGCGCAAGGATTGATTCTGAGTGAGCCCGAGGACACGCGCGAGTTGCGCTGGCAATTGCTGCGCAGCAGATTGAAGCGGGCTTTGGGCTAACGCTGCGCTGCGCGCAAGGCTTCAAGCTTGTGGTATTTCAGGTAGGTCGTGCGCGCGTTCATGCGCGCGATGTTCCAGCCGGCAACACCATCCAGCACGCCCAGGCGAATGAGGTAAGTGCGCACGAACGCCCATCCTCCGCTCAACACCGCTCCAACCCAGCTTGATCGTTTGCCGGCTTGCAGCATCTGTTGTGCAGCGGCATTGGAGTAATGCTCCACCTTGCGCTCTACATCGTCTGTCGTGAGATAGCTGTAATGCAGCAGCGGGCTCTTCAATTTCTTCGAGCTGCCGGTCAGCCGCACGCTCTCATGCACCAGGCTGTCGGAGAATCGGCCTGACCTGCGCTTGAACAGGCGCAGCACGTAATCCGGATACCAGCCGGAATGGTGCACGAACTTGCCGCAGAACTGGGACAGGCGCGGACAGTAATAACCATCGGCCTCTGCGGCCTGCATGGCGTGTTCAAGCTCTTTCCGGAGCTCCGGCGTCACCCGCTCGTCCGCATCGATGGAGAACACCCAATCCTTGCTGGCATAGCCCAGCGCGCGATTCTTTTGCGGCCCGAAACCGGGCCAGTCCGCATGCACATATACCTGGGCCCCCATTGCGCGGGCAATGTCGGCAGTAGCGTCGCTGCTGGCGGAATCCACGACGATGATCTCGTCGGCCCAGGCCACCGATTGCAGGCAATCGCGGATATTGGCGGCTTCGTTCCTGGTGATGAGGATGACCGAGAGCGCGGGCATGGCTAATGCTCGCCTGATATCAGGATATGCTCATCTCTGTGCATCTTGCGCCCGCATGAATTTTTTCCATGCCGCATCGAGTGCCAGCATCAAGCCCCCATAGATAGCAGCCCAGATCAGCAAGGCCACCCATGGAACGGCCTGATCCAAAACAGACAAGGCCGTTACACCTGCTCCCAGCATCAACGCATACTCAGTCAACGCAACGTTGCTCTGGCTCCAACCCATTTCAATCGCGCGTTGATAATAGTGTTCGCGGTGTGCCTCGGCAATCTTCGCCCCTCTCAAGGTGCGCCGGATTTGCGTCACGCTGGCATCAACGATGAATGGCGAAAATACCAGCAGGGGAAACCACGCCGTCCAGTAACCAAGCTGCCATCCCCATAGCCCCATGCCGGCAGCCAAGAATCCCAGTGGGGCAGAGCCGGCATCGCCCATGAAAACCTTGGCAGGGTGAAAATTGTTGTAGAGAAAACCGAGCGACGCCGCGCCAACGGTGAAATTCAGCATCGCTTGCGTATCGTCATGTGCAATCAGCGCGGCGGCGCCATACATGCTGAAACCAAAGAGCGACATGCCGCCAGCCAGTCCGTCCGCACCGTCCATGAAGTCGTAAAGGTTGATCATCCACACCGTCAGCGGGATCAGCAGCAGTGCCGCAATCAGGCCTTGCTGGACAAACACACCCGAGCCGACAACCAGAATAACTGACGCCGCCACATGTGCCGATAAACATTGTTTCACCGATAAATTGCGCATGTCATCCAGCAGGGAGACGATGAACAGCCCGATCAGCGGAAGCACTATCCACCACTTCAGAGAAGTGAGCATCAGGGCCCACCCCGACAGCAAACCGGCCATCACCGCCACGCCGCCGATGCGGGGAATCGGCGCATCGTGCACGGAAGTGTCGTTTAGAGCATCCGGCATTTCCTTGCCGAATTTGCTGATAAGAATGAGCGTGGTCAACAACATGGTGACCAGCGCAGCTACTATAGGTGAGTAATGGCTCATGAAAGTCTCTAGACCGCTTAGTATGGATTGCAACTTTTGCTGCAAGCTGTATGGTGATTCATCCGCTCAAATGCGGGGCGAATCTTATCACTAACGACTTGCTATGACGCCCGCCAACCCATGATAAAGAACGCCCGCAGTAGCCTCCTGCACACTTGAAATTGCGGCGGGGGCCTTGAACAGCTTCCCATTAAGGCCCATTGGGCGTTGGCGTATATTCCGGCACCCAGTGCCGCAGCCGTTCGCGCACGACCTCATCGCTTTTAGCCGAGTCGATATTTACCCAATCCAGCATTGCCTGGAATTCAGCCGGGGCGACCTGACGTGCCCGGGCAATGCGCAATTTCGGATGCGGCGTAGGCAATGTCTGTTCGCTGTCCGCAAGGACTTCTTCGTACAATTTCTCGCCGGGACGCAGCCCGGTGAATTCGATCCTGATGTCGCCCTCGTTCAAACCGGAAAGACGGATCAGGTCTTTTGCCAGATCGACGATCTTCACCGGCTCCCCCATGTCGAGTACGAAAATCTCGCCACCCTTTCCCATGTATCCGGCCTGCATCACCAGCTGTGCGGCCTCCGGGATCGACATGAAAAAGCGGGTGATCTCGGGATGGGTCACCGTGATCGGCCCGCCTTTTGCGATTTGCTCACGGAATTTGGGAATCACGCTGCCGTTGCTGCCCAGCACGTTGCCGAAGCGCACGATGACAAAACCTGTACCGTCCGGCTTTTGCAAGCCCTGGCAGACGATCTCGGCCATACGCTTGGTGGTTCCCATCACATTGGTCGGATTGACCGCCTTGTCGGTGGAAATCAGCACGAACTTCTCCACACCGTGCCTCTGCGAGCAGCTCGCCACACGCCAGGTGCCAAACACGTTGTTGCGCACTGCCTGCCAGGCATTGAGACGTTCCATCAAAGGCACATGTTTGTAGGCTGCAGCATGGAACACCACGCTGGGCTTGTACTCGGCGAACACTTGTTCCAACCGTATATCGTCGCGCACGTCGCCCGCCAGATAGGCGATGTCGAGTTGCGGAAATGCCTTATTCAATTCCTGTTCCATATTGTACAGGGCCAATTCGCCGGCCTCGTACAGCACCAGTTTCTTCGGTGCGAAACGGGCGATCTGGCGGCACAACTCAGAACCGATGGAGCCGCCGGCACCCGTAACCAGCACGACCTTGCCCGTCAATTGCTGATGCAACCCTGCATCGTCCAGCTGTACCGGGTCGCGCCCAAGCAGATCGTCCAGCTCCACTGCGCGCAACTGCGAAACGGAAACGCGCCCGCTCAACAGATCGTCGAAAGCCGGCACGGTCAATGCCTTGATGCCGTTGCGGTTTGCCAGGTCGATCGCATACTT
>JAJZUH010000183.1 GCA_021847165.1 Pseudomonadota bacterium | reverse complement strand
CGCGCGACTACCAGGAACGCCTGGATACGCTGGAGCGCGTGCGCAAGGCCGGCATGCATGTATGCAGCGGCGGTATCGTCGGCATGGGCGAAAGCCTCACGCAGCGCGCCGGGCTCATCGCCCAGCTTGCCAACATGGATCCTTATCCCGAGAGCGTGCCCATCAACAACCTGGTCAAGGTCGAAGGCACGCCGCTGGCGCAACAGGAAGATATCGACCCGCTCGACTTCGTGCGCACCATCGCCGTGGCGCGCATCACCATGCCCACCGCGCGCGTGCGACTGTCCGCCGGCCGCCAGCAGATGAGCGAAGCGGTGCAGGCGCTGTGTTTCCTCGCTGGTGCCAACTCCATCTTCTACGGCGACCAGCTGCTGACCACCGGCAACCCGGAGGTGGAACGCGATCGCGCGCTGATGGACAAACTGGGCATGTATCCGTTCGCAGAGCGAGACCATTAGCCACGGAGAACACAGGGTACACAGAGAAAGGCAAAACAGCGTGCGGTTCACTCTGTGATCTCTGTATGCTCTGTGGCAAAAAATGATTTTTCACCAACTCCAACACGAACTCGACGAACGCGCCACACAGGGCCTGCTGCGCCAGCGGCGTACGCTGGACACGCCGCAGTCGCCGCACATCGTCGTGGACGGCAAGCCCTACCTCGCGTTCTGCAGCAACGATTACCTGGGGCTGGCCAATCATCCGCAACTGATTGCCGCCTTGCAGCAGGGCGCGCAAACATGGGGCGCCGGGGCCGGAGCTGCCCATCTGGTCAACGGGCACTTCGAGCCGCACCACCGGCTCGAACTGCGGCTTGCCGCCTTCGTCGGCAAACCCGCAGCCCTGCTGTTCTCCACCGGTTACATGGCGAACCTCGGCGTGGTGCAGGCGCTGGTCGGCAAGGGAGATACGGTGTTCGCCGACAAGCTCAACCACGCTTCGCTCAACGATGCCATGCTGCTGGCGCGCGCCGATGTGCAGCGCTATCGCCATGGCGACATGCAGCAGCTGGCACGGATGCTGGAACGCACGCAAGGCGGGCGCAAGCTCGTCATCACCGATGCGGTGTTCAGCATGGACGGCGACATTGCGCCGCTGCCGGAATTGCTGGCGTTGTGCGAGCGGCACGATGCCTGGCTGCTGGTGGACGACGCGCACGGCTTCGGGGTGCTGGGGGCGCAAGGGCGGGGTTCGCTGGCGCATTTCGGCATCGCCTCCCCGCGCATCATCTACATGGGCACATTGGGCAAGGCTGCCGGCGTGTCCGGTGCCTTTGTCGCTGCAGAGCAGGTGGTCATCGACACGCTGGTCAACCATGCGCGCAGTTACGTCTATACCACCGCCGCACCGCCCGCGTTGTCGGTCGCAGTGCTGCAGGCGCTGCAGCTGATCGAGCAGGGCGACGCCCTGCGCGAGCATCTGCGAAGGCATGTTGCGCAATTGCGCGGGGGGCTGGAAGGATTGCCGTGGCGGCTCATGCCGTCGGATACGGCCATCCAGCCCTTGCTGATCGGCGACAACCGGCAGGCGCTGGAATTGAGCGAACGGCTGCGCGAACGCGGCATCTGGGTCGCGGCGATCCGCCCGCCCACCGTGCCGCAGGGGACGGCACGCTTGCGCATCACGCTGTCCGCCGCGCATACCGCGGACGATGTCGAACGCTTGATCGGGGCACTGCATGAGCTTGCATGTTGAGGTGACGGGACAGGGCGAGCCGCTGGTCATGCTGCATGGCTGGGGCATGCACGGCGGCATCTGGGCCGAGACGGCAGCCCGGCTTGCCGATGATTTCGAGGTGCATGTCGTCGACCTGCCGGGGCATGGATTCAGCGGGCAGAGGGAGGAGGCGAGGCGCAAAGGGCAAACCGCCGAGCCCCGGTTACCCTTTACCCTGGACTCCATCGTCACCGGGCTGGCGGCGCAATTTCCGGGGCCGGTGAATCTGCTGGGCTGGTCGCTCGGCGGCATCATCGCGCAGCACTGGGCAGCGTGCGAGCCGCAGCAGATCAGGCGCCTGGTGCTGGTGGCGAGCACCCCATGTTTTGCCGCACGCGAGGATTGGCCATGCGGCATGCCGCAACAGACGCTGGAACAGTTCGCCGCCGAGCTGGGCGACAACCATGCTGCCACCTTGCGCCGTTTCCTTGCGCTGCAGGTGCGCGGCAGCGAAGGCGAGCGCGAGTTGCTGGGCCTCCTGCGCGAGAGGCTGTTCAGCCGCGGCGAGCCGGATCCGGGCGCGCTGCGCGGCGGCCTGGATATCCTGCGCACTGCCGACCTGCGCGGGGAACTGCCGCGGATCGCGCAGCCGACCCTGGTGCTCGCGGGCGGGCGCGACAAGCTGACCCCGCCGCAGGCCTCGCATCGCCTGGCGCAGCTGATGCCCCGTGCGCGCGTGGTGGAGATCGAGGGGGCCGCGCATGCGCCGTTCCTGTCGCATGCGGAATTTTTTGTAGAGCAGGTTCGCGATTTTTTGAAAAACAATTAGCTACTGAGGCTACAGAGAGAGGCTGCTGCTCAAATATATCTGCGGAAATCTCTGTGACCTCTGTGTTCTCTGTGGCAAAAAGGTTTTTGTAATGAATGAATTCGAAATAGACAAGAGACAGGTGCGGCGTGCCTTCAGCAAGGCGGCGACGCATTACGATGCCGCCGCCGTGTTGCAGCGCGAAGTGTGCGTCCGCATGCTGGAGAAACTGGACATCATCAAGATCCGCCCGGCACGGGTGCTGGATGTCGGCAGCGGCACCGGCTGGGGGACGCGCCAGCTGGGCGAGCGCTACCCGCAAGCCGACATCACGGCGCTGGATATCGCCTTCGGCATGCTGCAGGTGGCGCGCGGCACGTCGAACTGGTGGCAGAAGCTGTTCAGCGGCAGCAAACAGCGCTTCCTGTGCGCCGATGTCGAAGCCTTGCCGCTGGCGGCCCAGAGCATGGACATGGTGTGGTCCAACCTGGCCGTGCAGTGGTGCAACGATCTGCCGGCCACCTTCGCCGGCCTGCACCGAGTCATCAGGACCGACGGCCTGCTGGTGTTTTCCACCTTCGGCCCGGATACGCTGCAGGAACTGCGCACCGCCTTCGATGGCGTGGACGGCTACAATCATGTCAATCGCTTCGCCGACATGCATGACATCGGCGACATGCTGGTGGAGGCGGGCTTCGCCGATCCGGTGATGGAGATGGAGAGACTGACGCTCACCTACGACGACGTGAAGGCCGTGATGCAGGACCTGCGCAGCATCGGCGCGCACAACG
>JAJZUH010000182.1 GCA_021847165.1 Pseudomonadota bacterium | reverse complement strand
CGGAGGCGGCGGTGAATTCGATGGCGAAATCGCGGTCCGACACGGCATCCAGCGAGTTATGGCATACCGCTTCGAAGCCCAGCAGTTCGGCCACCATCTCGCGCTTGACCGGATAGCTGGTTCCCGCTAGCGCGGCGGCGCCGAGCGGCAGGCGGTTGACGCGGCGGCGTGCATCGGTGAAGCGTTCCACATCGCGCTGACACATCTCGAAATAGGCCATCAGGTGATGGGCGAAACTGACCGGCTGCGCGACCTGCAGATGGGTGAAGCCGGGCATGATGGTGTGCGTATGGTGTTGCGCCAGGTCCAGCAAGGCAGTCTGCAGCCCCTTGAGCAGCGCAACGATATCGTCGATGGCGCTGCGCAGGTACAAACGGATATCGGTCGCCACCTGGTCGTTGCGCGAACGTCCGGTATGCAGGCGCTTGCCGGCATCGCCGACCAGGGTGGTCAGGCGTTTCTCGATGTTGAGGTGCACGTCTTCCAGGTCCAGCTGCCAGACGAAATCGCCTTCGAGGATCTCGTTCTCGATCTGCGCCAGTCCGCGCTGGATATCGTTCAGGTCCTGCACGCTGATGATGCTGCAGGCCGCGAGCATCTGCGCATGTGCCAGGGAGCCGCGGATATCGAACAATGCCAGACGCTTGTCGAAATCCACCGAGGCTGTATACCGTTTTACCAACTCTGCCACGGGCTCGTTGAAACGCCCCGACCAGGTCTGATTGTCTTGCATCGTTGCCATGTCTTGTCCAGAATGTGCGGCACTTGAAAGGTCAAAATGCCGGAGACACGCAGTATAAATCAAAACATTGCGCCCAAGCTGTTGCCCGACTTCCGCAACCTGGGCACGATGCTGCGCATCATCCTGCTGGTCAACGGCCTCGCGTTGCTTGGCGCGGCTGCCCAAGCCACCTCGTTCGCCGCGTTGCAGGGCAGCCTGTTGCAGGGCTCCGCGCTGCTGCAGCCGGCCTTGCTGACCGGCCTGCTGTTGCTGTACGGATTCAATCCCGTGCTGGCGAAGCTCCAGTACTGGCAGGCGGTATTGGCCGTGCTGGCGCTGATGGCCGTCGCCACGGTGTCGATAGACATGCTGGGCGGCGACCTGTTTGCCGATGCCGGCGACAGCGCCGGTTTCCGTTACCTGCGCCACGCGCTGCTCGGCATCGCGTTCCCCGCGATATTGCTGTCCTATTTCCATCTGCGTGCGCTGGCGCTTTCGCCGGCGCGGCAGGAGGCGCGGCTGCAAGCCTTGCAGGCGCGCATCCGTCCGCACTTCCTGTTCAACACCATCAATGCTGTGCTGAGCATCGTGCGCGCCGACCCCAAACGCGCCGAGACGGCGCTGGAGGACATGGCCGACCTGTTCCGGGTGGCCATGACCGAACAGCACGAACTGGTCGCGCTGAGCAAGGAAGTGGAATTTGCGCGCCAGTACCTGGCCATTGAAGAATTGCGCCTGGGCGAACGGCTGAAGGTACACTGGGACACGCAGGACATGCCGTCGGATGCGCTCATCCCGCCGCTGATCCTGCAGCCGCTGCTGGAGAATGCCGTCTATCACGGCATCGAGCCGCTGACCGAGGGGGGCGCCATCGAGGTGAAGCTGTTCCGGGACGACGGGCGCCTGCATCTGGAGGTGAGCAACCCGGCGCAAGGCCGGTTGCCGCCGCGCGTCGCAGGCAACAAGATGGCGCTGTCGAATATTCGCGAGCGGCTGGCCCTGCTGTTCGATGTCGAAGCGCAATACCGGGTGGAACGCGACGAGAACCACTACCAGGTCCACATACTTTTTCCCTACGTGAAAGGGCAGGCAACATGAACGACACCGTCACCTTGCCGCTCACCGTCTTCATCGTGGATGACGAGGCGCCCGCGCGCAGCCGTCTCAAGGAACTGCTGGCCGATTGCGAGGCGCAGTTCCCGCTGCAGCTGGTGGGCGAAGCGGGCAACGGGCGCGACGCGCTGGAGATGCTGGCCGAGACGCCCGCCGAAGTCGTGCTGGTGGACATCCGCATGCCGCAGATGGACGGCATCGAGCTGGCGCGCCATCTGAACAAGCTCGACCATCCGCCGGTCATCATCTTCACCACCGCCTACGACAGCTATGCCATCCAGGCCTTCGAGCAGCGCGCCATCGACTACCTGCTCAAGCCGATCCGCCTGGGGCGCCTGTTCGAGGCGATCTCCAGGGCGCGCGATGCGGTGCCGATCCGCACCGAGGTGCTGCAGGAACTCACGCCGGAGCCGCGCAGCAACCTGTCCGCCCATGAGCGCGGCAGGGTATTGCTCATCCCCATCGACCACGTGCTCTACCTGCGTGCCGAATTGAAATACGTTACAGTGCGAACTGCCGAGCGCGAATACCTCATCGAGGAATCGCTCACCGCACTGGAAAAAGAATACAGTGCGCGCTTCGTGCGCATCCACCGCAACTGCCTGGTGGCGAAGAACGCGATCGCGGGATTCGAGAAGGGCGGCGAAGAAGGCGAAAGCGGCTGGTTGATGAAGATAAAGGGGCTGGAGGAGCGACTGCCGATCAGTCGGCGGCAGTCGGGTGTCGTTAAAGAATATGGGAAATAAACTTATGCGCGTATTAATCATTGAAGACAATCGTGACCTCGCTTCCAACATGTTCGACTTCCTGGAGTCGAAAGGGCATGTGGTCGATGCGGCCGGGGACGGCATCTCCGGCATGCACTTGGCGCTGGTCAACCAGTACGATGCGATCGTGCTCGACCTGATGCTGCCCGGTATGGACGGCATCACGCTGTGCCGCAAATTGCGCGAGGAAGGCGGCAAGGACACGCCGATCCTGATGATCACCGCGCGCGATTCGCTGGATGACAAGATCGCCGGGCTGGAGGCGGGCGCGGACGACTACCTGGTCAAACCGGCCGAGCTGCGCGAAGTGGAGTTGCGCTTGCGCGTGCTGTTCCGGCGCGGCGGTGACCACACCCAGAAGCAGAAAAAGATGATGGTGGACGACCTCAGCCTCGACCCCTTCACCTGCTCGGTGAAGCGCGGCACCAAGGCCATCGAGCTGCCGCCGATCCCGTACAAGATCCTGGAGATCCTGATGGCGCGTTCACCCCAGGTGGTCAACCGCGAGGATATCGAGCATGTCGTGTGGGGCGAGGGACGTCCCGACAGCGACTCGCTGCGCGCGCACGTGCACCTGCTGAGGGAGCTCATCGACAAGCCGTTCGAGCGCAAGCTGCTGCGCACGATGCGCGGCTTCGGTTACCAGCTGGTCAGCCCGGATGCTG
>JAJZUH010000181.1 GCA_021847165.1 Pseudomonadota bacterium | reverse complement strand
TACGGCCGCACATTCCGCCCCATGATGCTGGTGCGGCGGATCAGGCGGCTCGCGGGCAGCCCGCGCATCACCCTGCGGCTGCGGCCGGCCTGCAACGACGGCGCCGGGCGGCCCGAAGTCACCTGGGGCAGCAACCACATCCGTTATGTTGCGCCAGCGCTCACGCTCCGGCTGACCACCGATGCCTCGCTGACCGCGCTGCTGCAGGAAACCCCGTTCTTCATCGAGGACACCGTCACGCTGCTGCTTGGTCCCGATGAAACCGTGCATGAGGCCGTCGGCGAAGTCGGCCATCGTTTCCAGGAAGAGACCGCGCAATACTGGCGCGAATGGGTGCGTTCGCTGGGCATCCCCTACGAATGGCAGGAGGCGGTGATCCGCGCCGCGATCACGCTCAAGCTGAACGCCTACGACGACACCGGCGCCATCGTCGCCGCCATGACCACCTCGGTCCCGGAGGCCGCCGGCAGCGGGCGCAACTGGGATTACCGCTACTGCTGGTTGCGCGACGGCTATTTCGTGGTGAATGCGCTGAACCGCCTGGGGGCGACGCGCACCATGGAACGCTATCTCGGCTATATCGTGAATATCGCCGCCGATTCGGGCGGCGATCCGCTGCAGCCGGTGTACGGCATCGACGGCAGAACGGAACTGGACGAACGCGAAGTCCCCGCGCTGACAGGCTACCGCGGCATGGGGCCGGTGCGCATCGGCAACCTCGCCTATCGCCAGGTCCAGCATGACGTCTACGGCTCATCCATCCTCGCCGCAACCCACATCTTCTTCGACCGGCGCCTGACCCGGCGCGGCGATGAAGTGCTGTTCCGCCGCCTCGAACTGCTGGGCGAACAGGCCGTCCGCTGCTACGACCAGCCCGATGCCGGCCTGTGGGAGCTGCGCGGCAGCGCACGCGTGCATACCTTCTCGGCGCTGATGTGCTGGGCAGCCTGCGATCGCCTTGCGCGGATTGCCGGCCGCCTGGGGCTGGCAGCGCGCGCGGACTATTGGCTGGACCAGTCGCAGCAGATACACCAGACCATCTGCCGGCGCGCATGGAACGAACGTCGCGGCGCATTCGTTTCCACCTTCGACGGCGAGTCGATGGACGCGAGCCTGCTGCTGCTGGCGGAGTTCGGCTTCCTCGATGCCGACGATCCGCGCTTCGCCGCCACGGTCGAGGCCGTCGAAAAAGACCTGCGCCGCGGCGACTTCATCTTTCGCTACGTCGAGAAGGACGATTTCGGCGAGCCGGAGAATGCGTTCCTCGTCTGCACATTCTGGTATGTCAATGCGCTGGCGGCACTGGGCCGGCGCGAGGAAGCACGCGCCCTGTTCGAGAAACTGCTGGCCTGCCGCAACCGCCACGGCCTGCTGGCCGAGCACATCGACCCGAACAGCGGCGAGCAATGGGGCAACTTCGTGCAGACCTACAGCATGGTCGGGCTGATCAATGCCGCGATCCGCCTGTCGTTGCGCTGGGACCAGGCTTTCTAGACGGCATCCGACCGGACAGGGCCGGACGTATCGCACAACGCATTTACAAGGCGATTTTCAAAACAAGGCCGATCAACGCACAGGCCGCGATGACTTCGATGACGCCGCGCCTGTAACGGAACAGCGCAATGGCTGCCGCCAGTGCGATCAAGGCGGAAATCCGGTCGAACGTGCCGGAGAAACCTTGCGGCCACAGCACGTGATAGCCGAAGAACATGGCCAGGTTCAGGATGACTCCCACCACGGCTGCGGTGATCGCGGTCAGGGGCGCAGTGAACTTGAGGTCGCCGTGGGTGGATTCCACCAGCGGTCCGCCGGCGAAGATGAAGATGAACGACGGCAGGAAAGTGAACCACGTCACCAGTATCGCCGCCAGCGCGCCGGCCAGGAACAGATGCTCCGCGCCGAACAGGGCATGCCCGTAGCCACCTATGAAGCCGACGAACGACACCACCATGATGAGCGGCCCCGGCGTGGTTTCGCCGAGCGCCAGGCCGTCTATCATCTGTACCGGCGAGAGCCAGCCGTAATGGCCGACCGCCCCCTGGTAGACGTAGGGCAGCACCGCATATGCGCCGCCGAAGGTGAGCAACGCAGCCTTGGTAAAAAACCAGCCCATCTGCGTCAGCGTGTGGTCCCAGCCGCAAGCCGCCGTCAACAATGCCATCGGCAGCAACCACAACAGGCTGCCGGCTGCGGCTACCCTGGCCAGGCCTGCCCACTTGAATCGCGCATGTTCCGGCGTCGGGGTATGGTCGTCGATCAGCGCCGGGCCGAAAGACCTGCCGGCCTGCCCGTGCCCGCCCCCGACCCTGAACTTGTCCGGCGCGATGCGCCCTCCCGCATAGCCGATCAATGCCGCGCTGGCGACGATGGCCGGGAACGGCACGTTGAGCGCAAAGATCGCCGCGAAAGCGGCCGTCGCGATCATCCAGAGCAGGGCATTCTTGAGTGCGCGCGAACCGATACGGTGAGTGGCCTGCAGCACGATGGCGGTAACAGCCGGCTTGATGCCATAGAACAATCCGGCGACCAGCGGGACGTTGCCGAACGCGGCATACACCCAGGACAGAACGATGAGTATCAGCAGCGACGGCAGCACGAACAGCGCACCGGCGACGATGCCACCCCAGGTGCGGTGCATCATCCAGCCGATATAGGTGGCTAGCTGCTGTGCCTCCGGGCCGGGCAGCACCATGCAGTAGTTGAGCGCATGCAGGAAGCGCTGCTCGGAGATCCAGCGCTTACGCTCGACCAGGTCCTGGTGCATGATGGCGATCTGGCCGGCCGGGCCGCCGAAGCTGATGAAACCGAGCTTCAGCCAGTAGCGGAATGCCTGCGCCAGCGTGACCTGTGCGGGAAGGATGGGTGTGTTGCCAGAGAGCTGTTGCGGTGCGTCCATGACTCCTCCTTGGATGATCCAATTTCAGAGCAGGCCTTGGACGATCGGTCGTCTTGAAGCGGGAAGGCTGCATGGTCCCCGATGGAATGCATTATCTGGCAACCGCCCAGGCCGGGCAAGCCTTGCTCGCGCTGTATCCCGCCGATCAGAATTCGTACTCGACCTGCAGCCTGAAGGTGTGATTGGGTGCAGCGCTGCTGGCGCCGAACAGCCAGGCGGTGTTGTATTGGATCACTTGCCTGTTGCCGAGCGGCAGCTTGCCGAAGATGGCCGGCCCGAGGCGGTGTACCTGGTCCGCCTGCCTGTTCCAGGCATCCCATTTGCCCATGTCGCCGAACCCCTGCATGCCGAACTCGAAGGCGGGCTGCCAGC
>JAJZUH010000180.1 GCA_021847165.1 Pseudomonadota bacterium | reverse complement strand
GGCGTCCATGCTCGGCCCGGACCTGGGGACGCTATCCGTCCGCAGCGTGTTGCCCGGCGATGCCGCGTTCTGGATTGCAACCACTGTGATCGCTATCCTGTTCATGGGCGTGGCGCTGTTCCTGCAGCGGCTGCAATCCCAGGGCTGGCGCTGGCTGCATGCCGCAATAGGGCTGGCGTTGCTGAACATGTTGCTTGCTTTGCCAGCGGTTGCTGGGCATCCCATGGGAGCATCGACGGCTTTCCCGTATGTCGCCATGCTTCTTACCGGCATGGGGGCAGAATCCTATTGGCACAAGATTGCGGGGCCGGGGGCGTGGGAGCTGTGGTTTCTGGCAGGAGCTTTCCTGGCCGGGCTGGTGTTCTCCCTATACAACGGGACTTTCCGCATCACCAGCGTGCCTGAATTATGGCAGCGATATTACGGTAGCAATCCGCGCAAGCGTTTCTTCTGGGCATTTATCGGCGGCTTCATGCTGCTGTTCGGTGCGCGCATGGCCGGTGGTTGCACGTCCGGACACATCATTTCGGGCGGAATGCAGCTTGCCGTCAGCAGCCTGTTATTTGCCGTGGCCGTATTTGCGGCATTCCTGACTGTCGGGCGATATTTTTATCGGGCACGGGGAGCCGGTTCGGCTTCATTCGTGCATCGGCCGGGTGGCGCCAATGAAGTCAAGGCCAGTTAGCCGGGTGCGCGCCCCCTGCTCATCGGCGCTGGCCCGATTTGCGCATGCCCCACACGATCACGTAGAGCGAGTACACTCTCAGCGCCGCCATCGGGGCGAAACTGATGAAAACGTAAACTGGATTGTCAGAACAGGTAAACAGTCACGCAACATTCATCAGTATGGAGAATATCGCCAGTATCACGACGAAGCGCATTTGTCAGCACTCAAGTGAGCGTTTGCGGAATCCGCAGGGTGTCACAATTGATGCAGGAATCAAACCGGCGATTGTGTGCTGAGGGGTGCGAGGGAATGAACAGGCAACTTAAACCATGCGCATTCTCATGTGGTCTAGATACTTCTACGTATTGTCCGGCCCTGCCCGTCGCCGCACAATCCTTGCACCCGCTGCTCCGCAGTGCTGCGAACGATTGAGGCATATATGCCTGCATTTCGGAGAGGTGGCAGGTAGGGGGTGCATTGCTAAACGTAAAGGAGAAGATCATGTTGAACAAGGCTGTTTCGATGTCCGTATTGGCCGGTGCGCTGGCATTTTCGGCAGGATCGCTGTTGGCAGCAGATCAGGATCGCGATCGTCTTCGCGATCAGACCCAGGATCGCGATCAGACCCAGGATCGTCTGCGGGATCAGGATCGCATCTATGGCAGTCAATTGATGACACAGCAGGAACGTGCCGAATACCGTTCCCGGATCCGTGCGGCGAAGACTGAGCAGGAACGCGAGCAGATTCGCAATGAACACCACGAACGCATGAAAGAACGCGCCAAGGAACGTGGCGTGAATCTTCCGGATATGCCGCCGGCCAGGGGAGGCGGCATGGGGCCTGGAGGCGGGATGAGGCCGGGCGGTGGCATGGGACCGGGCGGCATGGGAGGAAGCAACCGCCCGTGATGCGTTCCGGGCTGGAGAGGGTGGGGGCGGATTTTCGGATTCTTGCGCGTATTTCCCCCAAGATTGTTCGTGTGACAATTGCATCCGCAGGCAATTGGACTGTTGCAGCACGTTGCGGCGTGCATCGGCCGGCAGCCTGCGGTGCTTTACTACGGAGTTAATCGGTCGCGTATGAAGAAACTGTTTGCCGGTCTGGTGTTGCTGACGATCGCCGGCCGGGCTCTCGCGGATGATGGTTTCAGCCTGAGTACCGGATTGGATTACAGCACGGGCAAATACGGCAATGCCGTATCGACCGATATCCTCTATGTTCCCGTCATCGGCAAATATGCGGCAGACAGACTGAGCCTGATGCTGACGATCCCGTATATCAGCATTACCGGTCCCGGGGGCGTCATTCAGGGCTACGGGCGGATGGTCTCTCCCGCTGGAGGCACTGGCTTCGGACGCTCAGCCAGGGGAGGCGGTCTCGCCACCAGCACCAATTCGGGACTGGGGGATGTCATCGCCTCGGCCGGTTACGTGGTTTACGCCGCCGATGCGCTGTCGCTCGATGTGGTCGGCAAGATCAAGTTCGGTACTGCAGATGCAAATAAGGGGCTGGGCACCGGCGAGAACGATTATTCGGCGCAAGTCGATGGCTCCTTCCGGTTGCTTGGTCAAACTTCGCTTTTTGCAACGGCGGGCTACAAGGTGGTGGGAGCGCCGGTCGGCATCGCCACGAACAATGTCGCCTTTGGCACGCTGGGCGTCAACCAGCAGTTAAGCGACGATACGAATGCAGGAGCGATGGTCAATGCGGCGCAAAGCGCATTCGTGACGGGCGGCGCTCAGCGGGATGTCACAGTGTATGCATCGCAGAACCTTTCCCGCAGCACCAGCGTGCAAGCCAGTCTGCTGAAAGGTTTTGCCGATGGCAGCCCGGATTATGGCGGCAGGGTGATGATCACCGGCATGTTCTGACGATGCGCCACAATGACGGAAATGCCGGATTGCCTGGTTTGCGACGGCATCCCCTCCCGTTCATGTCGATTTGATCTGTCCAGATCATTAAAGTTGTTCGCTTCATTGTCGTAATTACCGGGATTGAGTAACGTTGCCCTGTTGGTTGTTTAACTTGCCCCTGACCGCCGCAAGGATGATTTGCGGTACGCACAAAGCCCGGATGTTTTTGAGATTCGCACGTTATTGCTGCAGCTTCTTACCACCGCTCTGTCTGGCGGCGTTTTCCCTTGCCGCGACATCGACCGCATGCCAGGCCTATCCGCAGCGACTGGCTGGAAACTGGTTCCAGGAGCCTGTGCACTGGAATTATCGCGGCGAATACCAGCTGGACGAAGCCTCGCTTTCGGCAGTGGATCAGGTCGCACCTACTGGCGGACGTTTCATCTATCGGGCGGATTTCGAGATCAAGTCGGACGATCCCCTCGTGCTGGATTTCAAGAATTCCAGCGTCATCGGCCATTTCCGGCACTGGATATTCGACCGCGAGGGCAGGCAGGTCGCCATGGCGGAAGGCGGCATCCAGAGTGCGGCAAGCAACCCCTTCCTGTTGCGTCACGGGCGTGTCCTGCAATTGCCGCCTGGCCGTTACCGGCTGGTCAGCGAGCTCTCGTCCCCCTTCTTTCTTGCGCAGCCGCAACCTTATCTCGATGACCTGCCGCATTACCAGCAAAGCATCAAACCGGGCAATGCGCTGGTGCTCACCAGTC